>NZ_LKDX01000043.1:0-32802 GCF_001401795.1 Pseudoalteromonas sp. P1-26
TGTATGGATTCCTTATTGGTAAAAGTAATTGTCCAATTTCTTTATACCGTACTCACTATATTTGGGGGAGGAGTCCATACATCTCCTACGAGCTAGGCCTTTGGTAAAGGCCTGTAAGCAACACCGTTCAGCTTCAAACTGACAGCTGAAAGCTGATAGCTTTCTCTAAAACCTATAACTCACACTGGCATTATACGAACGGCCTTGCCCTGCAAGTTGCTCAAAACCATTACTCATATCTTGCTTGTAATTAGCAATGCTTACACCGCCAAGTGGCTGTTGGTAGTATTCATCTAGTAAGTTAGTAATTGCCAACTTAAAGGTTAAATTTTGCCACGTTTTCTGACTTGAGAATGCCAATAGCTGATAACTGTCGGTTTGGTTTTCTAAACGGCGCTCATCAACATGGGTTTTACTATCAACCCATTGCCAGCTCAATGCGTTTTGCCAGCCTTTGTATTCGTGCTCTAGGCTCAGCTCAGTGTGCAATGGCATAATTTGGTATAAGTCTTCATTGCTATCATCACGTTCGCCATAAGTACTGGTTAGTGAGCCTTTTAATTGCCACTTTCCTGCTTGCTTTGTGTTGTAAAGCTCTACCAAGCCCGCCAGTTTTGCACCGTAAAGAGTGGCATCTAAATTCGTAAAAGTAAGAATATTACGCTTGGTATGCGCCATGTCGGTGCGATTAAAGCTCTTAGTCACTTCAGCATCAATATAATCATTTACTTGCGTGTACCAAACATTTGCCGTTACTTGCCAGCTATCGTCTTTGGCAAGTTTGGTGTAGCTAGAGCTCAATGTGTGGGCTGTTTCGGCTTCTAAATCTGGGTTACCAATATAACCATTACCATCGCCAAACCAACCAATCATGGTGGTTGCCATCGTACCTACACCCCAGCTATAACGCTCATATAAATTAGGTGCGCGGTTTTTACGAGCTAAACCAAATTGCAGCTCATCGTTATTCGATAATTGATAGCGAGCAAGTAAACTAATATCAACTAAGGTGTCGTCACGTTTACGGTCTAATTGGTTAAATTCCATCGCAGCTTGAGCGTCGGTTTTTGACATATCCATCATTGAGCCCATATTAGCCATACCGCTCATGCCACCTTCGTTATAAGCCTGCACTTCGCCAGTATCTGTGGTGACTTGCTCAACACGAACACCTGCCGACACCCACCATGCTTGGTTTACTTGGTTTTGGTACTCAGCAAATACAGCAAGGCGGTCACGTTTGCCATCGTTAATGTTTACGTACTCATTTGGGCCCATCATCATTGACCCTGCAACCGCCGGCCACCAATCATCAATTCGATAACCGTAATATTCTTGCCCTAGCATTAATGATGACTGTTTTGATAAATCAGTGCGCCAATGAACTTGATAACTGTAATCTTGTGCATCGGTATTCATTGGCATCATGCCGGTTTTCTCATTACTGAAAAAACCCATTTCGTGTTTTACATCATGCGCATTCACTTGCACCTGCAAATCACCATTTTCAAGCTCACGTTGATACTGAGCAACGAAACCATAGCTGGTGTTATCGGTCATATCCATGTATTGATTAGGAAAGCCTTGGTAAGGAATTTTTTGATGTGTGAGCTTAACTACAAGCTGTTGTTTCTCATCACGAATAGCGCCCGTTAAAGCATGATTTTGCACTCGATATAAGGTATCAAGTACACGCTCACCATGCCCATCATCATAACTGTTAGCATCTTCATAGCTACCTTGGTAAGACAAGCTAAACTGTTTGCTAGCAAGGCTTGCACCTAGGGCGTATGCTTGGCTGTCGTTAACGCTCTTATACTGGGCAGTAACATAGCCTGCGCGCCAGTTCACTGAGTCTGTATCACTAAATTCAGGGGCAATCGTATTTACTCTAATAACACCGGCAATATTATCACCGCCACTGCTTACCGGTGATACACCAGCAACAACACTGTAAGAGGCTATTTGGTTTGCCGACACATAAGAGAGTGGCGGGTTCATTTGGTTAGCACACGCTGCTGTAACATCAGCACCATCGACTAAAACTTTAACTCTATCGCCCATCATGCCGTTCATCACCGGCAAGTTAGACACCCCTCCGGCCGCTGAAAAATCAACACCTAAATCTTTCAGTAATGCGTCTGCAGAGCCAACTAATTGATGGTTATTTTGGGCATGACCTTGTACTTCTATCACTTCAATAGAATCATCAGCAAAGGCCGAAATACTTAAAACACAGCTAAGTGCTGCAGCAATTTTAGAAAATAAAAAACCAGGGCGAGAAGATTGCGTGTTCATAACTCTTTTAAAATCAAAGCAAATAATTAATGACGCTGATTATAAAACCCATTAATTAGTCTGAACACGTGACATATTGTCGCACCCTGTCACAGGTCAATAACTTAGCGCAGCACCACTAAAGGAATACGGCTATCTTCAAGCATTTTTAAGGTCGTGCTGCCTAAAAAGAACTGCCGCCATTTAGAGTGACCAAATGCGCCCATCACCATTAAGTCAACGGCGTGGTCACTTTTATATCGCCACAGCGCTTGGTAAACATCGCCATCGAGCATGCGCGCTCTCACATTAAAGCCGTTTTCAGCCAGCCTTGCTGAGGCACTATCAAGTTTGTCTTGGCAGTGACCGTCTTGTTTATCAACCATCACTAAATGGCAATCTAACCCTGTTAAAATCCCCCCGTTAATAATCTGTGTTATTGCTTTGTCGGTATGTTCGCTACCATCATAGGCAAGCATAAAATTAGTTGGCTCATGAAATTGCGGCGGCACAATCGCAACCGGGGTATGCACCTGACGGATCAGCGTTTCAATATGCGAGCCCAGTACTTTAAAATCATCGTAATGGCCTTTACCAGAGCGGCCAATAATCATCACACGGGCATTGTCTTCATGTTCAAGTAAAGCATCAACAAGGCTCATTGAAAGCTGCTGTTGCTCAATCTCGGTTAGGCCTGCATGCTCGGCTTTTTTCATTGCTTCATCAAGCAATAATTGACCATGCTGCGACGCTACTTTGTTGCGCTCTTGTTCAAGTTTTGCCAATTGCTCTAACAATGAGGTTTGCGAGCCTAAACCAATAATTGCGGTTAAATCATCACTGCCCTGCGGCAAAGGTGGCTCTAATGCATGCAGAAAATTAATTGGATGGCTGGAGCGCTTAGAAATCCAAATAGCCGCTTCTGTCACCGCATCGGTCATGCATGAACCGTCGATACAAGCAAATATCTTTTTCATTGCGCTCTCCTTCAAACCAATTTAATTAACCAAGTATAGTTGGCTTTTTCTCTGTATTTATTTTGAACAGCAAAGACTTAAGAAGTTCAGGTTATTTTCTTATAGCAAACAAATATAGAACGTTCCAAAAAGTACTGTATCAACCCCATTAATTTGTATTACAATAGTGCTGGGCACACATCTCTACTCCAGAACAAAGTATTTGTTGCTGGCACTTTCAATTATCAAAAATCTATTTTGTTTTTAAATTTATTTTAAAGGAATTACATGACTAACGTAGCCAACTCCCAAGGCAACGCAAGCACGTTAACCATTCTGATAGTATTGGCTTTAGGCACATTCATTTTAGGCCTATCAGAGTTTTCTATGATGCCAATGTTGCCCCTGATCAGCGAAACATTTTCGTCTACCCCAGCGCAAAGTGGTTATGCCATCAGTGCTTACGCGATAGGCGTAGTCGTTGGTGCGCCGCTATTTATGATCACAACCGCCAACATGCGTAAGCGCAATGCCCTGTTGATGTTTGTCAGCATGATGTTTTTATTCAATGGCTTAAGTGCTTTTGCAAACTCACTTGAGCAACTTATTTTATTTCGATTTTTAAGTGGTTTACCACACGGTGCCTACTTCGCCGCCGCTATTTTATTGGCTGCCGACATTGCCCCTGCCGATAAACGCGCAAGCTTTATGTCAAAAGTATTTATGGGTTTAACCATTGCTACTATTGTTGGTGTGCCCATGGTCACCTTAGTGGGGCAAAACTTTAGCTGGCGTTATTGTTTAGCGGGCACAGCTGTACTTGCGTTAGTTGCCTTGGTATTGATTGTGAAATACGTACCTAACGTAAAAAATACCGCGCCAACATCGATTCTCGATGAGTTAAGTGTATTAAAGAATAAGCTCGTATGGACCATTCTGGGTATCATCATTATAGGTTTTGGTGGTGTATTTTGTGTTTACACGTACATTGCCGACACTATTTTAGAAGTCACCCATACCCCTGCTTACACTATCTCTATTGCTATGATCATGTTTGGTATTGGCTGTACTTTAGGTAACTATGTATTAGGTAAAGCCGCCGACCACTCACCGCTGAAAACCACAGGGGCTGCGCTGATTGGTGCTGTGGTATTTGCAGCCAGTTATGTAAGCGCAAGCCATAATATTTGGCTGTTATACGCGGTGATTTTCTTTATTGGTTTTAGTGTTGGTTTAGGTACCGTGATCCAATCATTATTAATGGATGTATCACCACAAGGGCATGCCATGATTGGTGCGCTGGTGCAGTGTGCGTTTAATACAGCTAATGCGATTGGCCCTTGGCTTGGGGGCATGGCTATTGCCGAAGGCGCACTCCCTAGTCAAACAGGCTATGTTTCGGCGGCACTATTCTTAGGTGGTTTTTTAATGTGGTCGTTAAGTGCGATGCAAATGAAAAGACAAAGCTGTAAGCCTTAAGCTCTCAGCTCTCAGCTCTCAGTCTGATCGCTGAAGGCTGAAGGCTGAAGGCTTATTCATCCTGAAATATCTCTTCGATACTCAGGTTGAATAAACGCGCGGCTTTAAATGCTAATGGCAAACTTGGGTCAAATTTACCTTTTTCAATCGCATTAATAGTTTGCCTAGACACATCCAAAAGCTCTGCGAGTTTCGCTTGGGTGTAGTTGTGCTCAGCACGAAGCACTTTCAAGCGGTTTTTCATTCTTCGCCCTCGTCGTTTAACTGCTTATTCATCATTAAAAGACTCACTAAATAGGTTAAGCTCATAAAGATTACGAGGTGCGATATATCTTCTTTAAAGCTTATTAAACCGCTTGATTGCACCACCGAATAAGCTAAACCAAATACCAAGCTTGCACCCAAGGTAATGGCCATTGCATTAAGGTGCATACGCTGCTGCAGCTCATCCATTCCTTGTAGTTGCCTTTTGTTAGATAAAATCATCATGATGCCAACTACTACATTAATTAAGATTGCCACAACACTAAAAAAAGCCTGCTCTTGCCATAAAAAATGTGGCCCAAATGAGGCAATTGCTAATGTAATCACCCATGCAGATGTCCATTTAGCGAGGTTTAGCGTGTTCTGCTTATTACGTTGTTTAAAGGTTAATCCTGTTTGATTCATTATTCTCACCTTAAAAGTAAAGTAAACTTGACTAAAGATTAACCTAGCAACACAAAAAGTCAAACAAACTTTACAAAAAGTTTTGTATACACGACATCAATATGATTTTTTAATGTCAGAAAAGGCAAGGCGCTTGCTGTTGATCTCATAATATTGTATTAATCAAAGAATTCCGTAATCTAATATAAAATCGGTCCAATCGGACTGCGTTTCTAACAATAACAATGAAGATAACACTATGAATACGGCACTGTTTTTCGTTGGCGAATGGCAAGTTACTCCGGCTACTAATTCAATCAGACGCGGTGAAGAAACAAAGCATCTTGAACCCAAGGCGATGGATGTATTACTGCTGCTTTGCGAAAAACAAGGTGAGCTACTAACAAGTGAAGAAATTATCAGCCATTGCTGGCCAAATGTAGCGCTGGGTGACAACCCCCTACATAAAGTGATCACCCAATTACGTAAAGCCTTTGAAGATAAAGCAAGCGATCCGCATTACATAGAAACCATTCGTAAACGCGGTTATCGGGTTATTGCCGAAATCAACTTTCCACTCAACGAAGAACAAAAAGCCAGCCAAACCAGTTGGCAAGGTGATTCGCCCTTTGTTGGCTTAAGTGCATTTGCACCAGAGCAAGCCGATGTATTTTTTGGTCGTAACAAACAAATTGCCACCTTGTTGCAGCGGGTATCGGCTCAAATAGAGTTTGGTCGTGCATTTTGCTTAATTTTGGGAGCCAGTGGTTCAGGTAAATCGTCGTTAGTTAACGCAGGTGTATTGCCCGCTTTAATGTCGAGTAATGGCTACGATGGCATTAGAGTACACAGTTACTGTCAACTCGACTTTGCCGATGTCAGCAAAGAGCGCTTACTGCTTGATTTAGCCTCAACCTTGCTCGATTTAGAAATAAACGACGCACCTGTACTTAGCGATATAAGCGCCGATGCGTTGGCTGAATTGTTATTAACAGATCCAGAACTGGTTATTTCTCGCTGTAAAGCAGCACTTGCAGCGCTAAATGCAGAGCGCACTACGCCCTATCTATTTTTATTTATCGACAGGCTCGAAGTGCTATTGTCATCGCCGCTATTTAGCGATGACGAGCGCAACCAGCTGTTAGCACTTATTGAGCGCTTAGCAACAAGTGGCTGCATGATCATTTTTAGTGCCTGTCGTAATGACTTTTACCCGCAAGTAGTGAATCAACCAAGTTTAATGGCAGGTAAAGCCAATGGCGCACACTTTGATTTATTAGCGCCAACTCGCTCTGAGCTAAAGCAAATGATCCGTTTGCCAGCACTTGCAGCAGGCTTAAGTTGGCAACATCACCCAGAGCATCACACACCGCTTGATGAACAACTTTGTAACGACACTGCCAATAACCCAGATGCATTGCCAATGCTACAATATACCTTGCAACAGCTTTATTTGCAGCGCAGCCCAGACAACGAATTATTGTTTTCTGAATACCAAGCGCTTGGCACCATCGAAGGAGCCATCGGCAAAAAAGCCGAACAGGTATTTTGCCAATTACCCAAAGACCAACAAACTGAACTTGCCGCAGTCCTTTCTAAGCTGATCACTTTAAGCCCAGATGGCGAAACGCTCACCAGCCGCGCTGCACGTTGGAGCGAATTAACCAGCCCAGCTGCGACCAAGCTTGTTCAGGCCATGGTCGATAGCCGCTTGTTTGTATCACACCTTAAAAATGAACAAGCCTGTTTTAGCCTTGCCCACGAAGCGCTGCTACGCCATTGGCAACGCGCCATAGATTGGGTGCAAGAACACCAACAAAGCTTAGCAATTCAAAGCCGTGTGCAACTAGCTACCGAGCGCTGGCTGATTGAACAAAAACACAGCGACTTTTTATTAGCCCAAGGCAAACCGCTGCAAGAAGCACAAACCCTAGTTAAAAACCCTATGTTTAGCTTATCGAGCGACGAACAAGCGTTAATTAAAGCTTCTAACAATAAAGTCAAACGTAAAAAACGCGTGTTACAAATAACGGCGGCTGCACTTGTGTGCTTAACCTTTATTGCCACATTTATGAGCGTGCGTAGCTACCAAGCCGAACAAATAGCAAAACAAAAACGCCAAGAAGCAGAGAGTTTATTGGGCTTTATGGTTGGTGAATTTGCCGATAAACTCAGAAGCGTAAGGCGTATGGATTTACTGGATGGTATTAGCAACAAAGCCCTTGAGTATTTTACCAATCAAGACGAAGAAACAGCGTCGTTGTTTGACTTTAGCGATAAACAAGCCCAGTTTAATAACCGTTTTCAATACGCTCAAACCTTAGAGGCTATGGGCGAAGTCGCCTACTCTCGTGGCAAAACCGACGAAGCCTTCACCGCCTTTGAAAATGCGCGAACGCGCCTAGAATCATTACTACAAATTCAACCCAACAACCTTGATTTACTAATGCTCGCAGGGGCTAATGCTTTTTGGCTTGGTAATTTAACTTATGAGCAAAGTAATTACTTAGCGACTGAGCCAATGTTCAAACGTTACTTGGCTTACAGTGAAAAGATGTATCAACTTGCCCCTAATGACTTTAATTCAATTATGGAGCTATCTTACTCACACAATTCTCTTGGTTCGCTGTATTTAAAACAGTTTAATTACGCACTTGCAAAACAAAGTTTTACTGAATCTTTAAAACTTAAAAACCAAGCCCTTGAGCTTAAACCTAATAACAAAAACTTATTACGCGATAAAACAGACACCATTAGCTGGATTGCAACCACAGAAGAAAGCCAAGGGAATCTAAACGCTGCACTCGAACTACTTGAGCAAGCCTCTCAAGAGCTAATCAACATGCTTGAAACGTCACCGAATGATGCAAGCATATATAATTATTTAGCAAACACTTATATGCAGCAAAGCTTTTTATTGAGCTACTTCCCAAATAAGAAAGCGGCATTTTTAAAAGCCGAAGAAGCAACTAATGCGATTAACCAAGCTAGAATACAAGATCAAAAAAATCAAAAGTTTCAACGCACCTTTTATAGATCACTTGCATACCAATTAATGCTGTTAGATAAAAGCAAAAAAAGTGAAAGAGTAAAAGATGTTTTGAGTTACATTAATAACCAAGGGTTTTCAGATACAACCTCAATAAATATTCAAATTGGGGTGATTCATTATTATATCAATCGAAACCTTTTAAGCGAAGCCGAAGACCTTTTGTTAAAGTTAGAAAGCAACTCAGATTTTATAGAGAGAATTTCTGACACTAGCAAAATAGAAAACCTCGCTGCTCTGATAAAGGTTAATTTAGTTAAAGCAAAGCTTGCTGAAGACAAGATAGCAAGACAACAAGCATGCCAAGAAGCTATTAATGCAATTGAAGAAAATAATAACGGCGATAAAAGTATAAAAAGAACTTACCCACTTATTCAAGCCTACACATGTTTAAACAAGGAAAGTGAGGTAGGTACAATTAAAAGTAAACTAATAGAGTTAGGTATTACTAACTTTGATCTATAAAAAACAACTAGAAGGTAATAACAATGAGCGAAAGTCAAACTTTCAACTTTACAGTGAATGTTAAACTTAACACTGAAAATGAAGCTTTATTCACATACTTCCAAGACGGTCAGCAAGTTTCTGGAGGCGGCACTGTCAATGAAAGAAACAGCCTAGGTATTTATACACTTGATGATGCAACAGTGGATGCAGGCTTTCAATTTACAGGTGCTAAATTTGCAAACCTTGAAGGTAATTGCGAGCAAGACTTTAGCTTTAAAGTCACTAACAATGGCCAAACAATTGAGATTGCCGATTCAGATGAAAATAGCGGTACTGCGTGTATGATTTTCATCGTAGAGTGCAATGGCACAAGCTATGAAAGTGCAGATCCACAAGTTGAGAACGAAAAAGAAAACTAAAAACCTCTCGTGAAAAGCTCCTTCTTAGGAGCTTTTTGCATTATAAAACAACAATTTAAAACCAGAAGATTACCGGAAGGTTAATTTGCACTTTTTTAAGTAACTTTATAGGCACCAAAATCGTTTGCATCGGCAAAAAGGAAACGAACGTGTCTACTAATAAAAATGAACAACCAAGCACTGCAAAACCAGAAGCGAAAAACGCACTACCGCAGTCTATCAATTCAGAGCAACTTGCACTGATTGCCCAAATGTTTCAGAACATTCCTGAGGGAGTGTTTATCATTAATGGCCAAGGCACGTTTGAATTTGCAAACCCGATGGCGGCTCAGCTTTTAGGTGACAACCAAGAAGCGTTAATCGGGCAAAACATTTTACATTACCTACACGACACCGACCGTGATAAATATATGTATACTCTACTCAGTTGGTTAGACCATAAAGACTCGCCGATAAGCCTTGGTCCAAACGAAGTTAAAATAAACCGCGCCGACAGTAAAACCCTTGAGGCGGATTTATGTATATCGAGCCTGCCAAAAAACATTGCCGTTGCAGAAAATTTATTTATTTGTGTATTACACGATTTATCATCACACAAAGAACAATATAACCGCTTAATTAAACAGGCTACCACTGACCATTTAACCGGCCTTGCAAATAGATTAACTCTTGAGGAATCATTAAAAGAGCATTGGCAAGAAAGCGTACAAACAAACCAAGCCATTAGCACTATATTAATCGACATTGATTACTTTAAATTATTCAACGACCGATTTGGTCATGTAAAAGGCGATAAATGCTTACAAAAAGTAGCAAGTATAATCGCAGAATCACTCCCTTCTCGTGATTGTTTAGCAGCGCGTTATGGTGGTGAAGAATTCGCCATTATACTACCCCGCTGCCAAAAAGACACGGCCGCCGCTATTGCTAAGCATATTCAAATAAAAGTAAATAACATGCCATTTACTGATATAGGTTTACCAAGTGATTTTAGAATAAGTGTAAGCCAAGGAATTGCCTGTGAGTTTAATAATCAATACCGTACTTCAGAGGCATTAATTTGTGCAGCAGATACTGCTTTATACCGAGCAAAAACAGAGGGTAGAAATAAAATAAGCATTAGCGCTTAATCAAGTTAATATAATGTAAATATAGTGAGCTAAATAGCTTGTTAAGATAATCATATAGTATACTTTTATGTTATTTGTTTGTTCCTTTTTTATTGATAAACTGCGAAGCGAAATCAACGTCAGAAGGGATCCAACAATGACATTTTTTAAAAAAGTACCTTTGCAACTCGCAATTGCAAGTACACTCGCTACATCAGTGACTGCAATCGCTGCTGAGCAAACAACTGACAACACCGTTCAAGATGTTGAAGTTATTTCTGTTACAGGTACTCGCCGAAGCCTTCGTAGCATTTCTGAAAGTACCGTGCCTGTCGATTTATTAACAAGCCGCGATTTATCAAGCACAGGCCAGCTTGATATGAGCCAAGTATTGGCATCACAATTACCAAGCTTTAACTACCCGAGTGCCACCATTGCTGATGGCACTGACCACGCGAAACCGGCTGTTTTACGTGGCCTTGCCCCTGATCACACATTAGTTCTTATTAATGGTAAACGCCGCCATGCCGGCGCATTATTAAACTTAAATGGTACGGTTGGCCGTGGTTCAACGGCAGTTGATTTAAATAATATTCCGACTTCTGCAATTAAACGTGTTGAAATTCTGCGTGATGGCGCTGCAGCTCAATACGGTTCTGACGCGATTGCCGGTGTAATCAATATTGTATTAAAAGATGCCGATGAAGGCGGTAGCGTGAGCTACACATATGGTGAATACGACACACAAATGGCAGGCTCTCCTCAGCTACTAAACACCACAACCGATAGCGAAGGCAACTTAAGCTTTGAAACTGGCAGCGACCGTGAAGTAAACGACGGCATTACGCGTACAGCAAGTGCTAATGCGGGCTTTGCACTTGGCGATAATGGTTTTATTAACGTGTCGATTGAGTCACGTAATAACGAGCCAACAAATCGCTCTGGCTTTGATGCACGTGAGCAATATAGCCGTGATGAAAATGGCGATTTAGATTCGCGTGAATTTGATTTCGACCGCTATAACCACCGCTTTGGTAAAGCCGATATCGAAGACTTCGCGCTTTTTTATAACCTAGGTTATGAGTTTGATAACTCGCTATCGCTTTACTCATTTGCAAGTTACTCAAACCGTAAAGGTAACTCAGGTGGTTTTTATCGTCGCGCCAAAGATTCTCGTAACTTAACTGAAGTGTATCCTGACGGTTTCTTACCGCAAATTGATACCGATGTTGATGATTACTCATTTGCAATTGGTCTAAATGGCGAAACTAATGATTGGGCTTGGGATGTAAGCACCAATTATGGTCGCAACGATTTTGGTATTGGCGTAAGCAACAGCTTAAATACCTCGATGGGTGTTAGCAGCCCAACAGAATTTGACGATGGCTCACTTGTGTATGAACAATACCTAGTGAACATGGATGCTAGCAACACACTAGATTTAGGTTTACCTGATGATGTGTTTGTTACGATTGGTGCTGAGTATCGTCACGAAAACTACCAAATCAAAGCAGGTGAAACAGCCTCTTACCTCACTGTATTAGATGACGATGGCAATCCAGTTGCTGCCGGTGGCGCGCAAGTGTTACCTGGTTTCTCACCAGAAAGTGCAACAGATAAAAGCCGTCATAACATTGCGGTATTTGCAGAGTTTGATACTTACCTAACTACAGATTGGAACCTTGTTTTAGCAGGTCGTTTTGAAGATTACAGTGATTTTGGTAGTACCTTTACCTCAAAACTTGCTTCGCGTTACAGCATTAACGAGTCACTGTCTTTACGTGGTGCAATTAGCACAGGTTTTAGAGCACCTTCACTGGCCCAAACATCTTATAAATCAGTAAGCACTGTTTTTGAAAATGGTGTGCCAAATGAAGTGGGTTTATTCCCTGTTGATGAGCCAGCAGCGCAAGCACTGGGAGCTCGTGATTTAGACGCTGAAGAGTCAGTTAATATGACGGCGGGTTTCATCTTTACGCAAGGCGGCTTTAGCTTAACCCTTGATGCGTATCGCATTGAAATTGACGACCGTATCGTATTGTCTGAAAACTTAAGCGGCCCTGAAGTTGAAGCGATTTTAGCCGAAGCGGGCGAAGTAAATACGCAGCGCGTTCGTTACTTTACTAATGCCATTGATTCACGTACGCAAGGCGTTGATATTGTTGCGACCTACTCATTAGGTTTAGAAAACTATGGTGATTTACGCTTAAGTGCAGCGGTTAACTTTAACGACACCGAAGTGACACATGTTAAAGAAAACCCAGCAGAGCTAGAAGCCCTTGGCGATAGCTACGAGTATTTTTCTCGTCGTGAAATCACACGCTTTGAAAAAGGCACACCAGCCGATAAATGGAACCTATCTGCAACATGGGATTATGAAAACTTCCAAACGACATTACGAGCAACTCGTTATGGTGAAGTAGTTGACACTGCAAGCAGTGAAGATGGTGATGAAGTACTTGATGCTAAATGGATTGCTGACTTAGAAGTGGCTTATCGCCCTGATGAGCAGTGGAAGTTTGCATTAGGCGCCAATAACCTGTTTGATCAGTACCCTCAAGATACTGTTAGTAATATTGGTTACAGCGATTTCAACCAAATTTTCCCTTATAGTGGCTTTGCGCCATACAGCTTAGATGGCCGTTTTATTTACGGTAACATCACTTATAGCTTCTAAAAAAATAGGGCGTGAAAGCAGTAATTGCTAACACGCCCTAACCTACAATGATAAGTGAATAAATTAACTAATTTGAATAGTGTGATACGCCAATAAAGTGCCATCACTATTTTGTGCTGTATTTAAAATAAACTGCTCATAATCACTACCAAACACGTTGTCGTTGCTAGCAAGGGTTGTATCTTGTTCACCACGTGATTTGTAATCGCTATGAGTGGTACAAATTTCTTTTGCAAACGCATCAGTAAAACAGAACTGACTGATTACATAGTCGTTATTGTTGTTTGCTACTTTAAAGTGAATATGAATAGTACGGCCAGAGTACCAACCTGGGAAATGCGTTTTAAAGTTCACACGACCACTACTATCTGTGATCAATGAACCACGATACCAGGTACTTGCCTCAGCTTCGGCATCGCCATCAGTACAGAAATCACCCGCAAAACGTGAGCTATCAGAGCTACTGCTAGTATCGCCCGAATAAATACCGCTGGTATCACAGTGCCAAACCGAGATTTCGTAATTTGCTAATGGGTTACAGTCGCTATCGATTAACTGTAAGCAAAGCATCATAGGTAAACCCGTTAGGCCATCAGAGATGTCTTCGTCTGAATCAGCTTGGAAGTAACACGGGCCTTCGGTTGTTGCTTGAGTCAGAGCTAACACGCATGCGGTTGATGTTTCAAAAATGCTGTCATCAGGGAAGTCATCGGTAATAAGAGCTGTTGTGCCTGATACATAATCACTATCGTTCGTAGTTGTTGTATCGTCTGTATCAGTGCTGGTGTCTGTATCTGTTGATGTATCGGTGTCTGATGTTGTATCCGTTGATGATACTGTATCTGAGTTACAGCCTAAAAATGCCAACATAGGCACAGCAGCAACTGAAACACCTAATGTTTTAAGCATTTTTCTACGAGTATAAAGTTCAGGTTTTAAAGTCATCTTGTGCCCCTTCGCTAACATGAGTAATTAACGTCGAGTATAAAGAACAAATGTAGAGACTTTGTGTAGAAAAAATGGTGCTTTTATAGAGTGACTAGGATGCACATGCCAAAAAATAGACATTTATAGTATATTCATTTCTGGCTATTACATTTTACTATTACATCTATGAAGTTAATTCACAAACTCTTAATTACCAATCTTATCATTACGCTACTACTGGTGCTGACCATGTTTGGTCTAAATGCAATTTCCAATAAGCGTATGCTCAATAATGTATTTGAAGATATAGATAACGAAGCATTTAACCGTATAGCCACTGAAATTAGCCTGCAGTATCAGCAAACGGGTTCGATTGGGATGTTTATCGATTCTAAAGCCCTGTGGTATGAATTAATTAACCGTAATTTTCATTCAAGCCGTTTATTGTTTTCGCCCAATAGCCCAAAACCAGGAGAGCCCGGCCCTTTTCCATTAAATGGCCCTCCTGAAAAACGTATGCAAAATGAAGCGATGCCACCCCCCGATGACTTTGGGGTGCCACCATCGTTCGACCAGCCACCTGAATTTGACCCATCAAATGAGTTTAACGAGCCTGCTAACTTTGCTGACATGCATGAGTCGCCACCTCGCAATAAACCCATGCCTGATGACTTCATGCCCTTTGAAAAACGCCTAAGTTTGCTTGATGAAAAAGGCGAAATATTGATTGCAGGCAATACCGAAACTGAGGTCGTGAACGAGCAAGAAATCACCCACAATGGCGACGTTGTTGCAGTACTTCAACTGCATGCTAACCGCAATCATGTCAGCGCACTGACTCAGCATTACCTTAATACACAAATTAACATCAGTTTGTGGACAGCAGGGATTGGTTTGTTAATTGCGTTATTGTTTAGTTACTTACTCGCACGTCATTTTACTAACCCTATTTCGCAGCTGAAAAAAGGCGCAAAAGCCCTTGCAGAACGCGAGTTTGAGACCAAAATAACCGTCAACAGTAGTGATGAATTTGCGACCTTAGCGGATGATTTTAATCGTATTGCCACAGAGCTCAGACGTTTTGAGTCGCAGCAAAGCCAATGGCTCATGGATATTTCTCATGAACTACGCACGCCTTTAACTATTTTAGAGGGTGAACTAGAGGCTATTAACGATGGCATTATCGAACCAAACCAAAAGGCAATAAGCTCACTGCAAGAAGAAGTGGCGCTGTTAAGCCGACTTGTGAACGACTTACATAAAGTCAGCTCACTCGACAGACACAGCTTTAATTATCACATGGAAGCCATTGATTTTAATGCCTTGGTGGCCCTACAAGCGCATAAGTATGCGTTTAAATTTCAATCCAAAAACATCACGCTTAATGCCACCTTACCAGAGCAAACAGTGATGATCTTAGCCGACCAAAATCGTATTACACAAGTTCTACAAAACATTTTAGAAAATAATTTACGCTATACCGATGAACAGCAAAAAGTCTGGTTAGATTTAACCGTGTCTAATCATCATGTATTTTTGTCGATAGAAGATTCAGGCCCCGGTGTTCCTGATGAAGCTCTTGAAAAACTATTTGATCGTTTATATCGCACCGATAGCTCTCGTAACAGAAAAACCGGCGGTTTTGGCTTAGGCTTGGCGATTTGCCAAACAATTGTTGAAGCCCATCAAGGAAAAATAAATGCAACTAAAAGCCGTTTAGGCGGTCTGTGTTTAACGTTAAAACTCCCGCTTGCAGAGGCGCAATAATATGTCAGAAACCTTAGCTAAACAGCATATTCTCGTTATTGAAGACGAAGTTAAAATTGCCGAATTAATAGAAAAGTATTTATATCTTGAAGGGTTTAAAACAAGCCTAATTCACGATGGAAACTGCGCACTGGATGCTGTTAATGAGCTAAACCCTGATTTGATTATTCTCGATATCATGTTGCCAGGCACAAATGGTATTGAGTTGTGCAGCAAGATAAGACAATACAGTGATGTGCCTATTATTATGCTTACCGCACGGGTTGAAGAAATTGATCACTTAATTGGTTTTGATGTTGGTGCCGATGACTATGTTACTAAGCCATTCAAACCAAAAGAGTTAATGGCGCGTGTGAAAGCTATTTTGAAACGACGACGAATGCCAAGTAGCAAACCGAGTACATTCAAAGCGGGCAATATTATTGTTGATCCGAGCGAATACAAAGTATTGGTAAAAAATGAAGAACTGAAACTAACAATTAATGAATTTAGCTTGTTAAAAATATTAATTGCCTCACCTAATAAGGTTTTTTCACGCCAAGATTTACTAACCATGACTCAAGGTAAGTACTTTGAGAGCTACGAGCGCAGTATTGATTCGCACATTAAAAACTTGCGTAAAAAGCTGACTCAAGCCGATCCTGATAGTCATTACATTGAGTCAATTTATGGCGTGGGATATAAATTTAAAATTTAAACAACCTTTTTCACACTTGCGACGACTAACTAAATAACATAACCCATTAGGACATCATTATGAATTTAGTACGTATTAGCGTAAGTGCACTCTTAATCACGGCCACTACTGCTTGTATTGGCCTCTCTAATGCCAGCACAACAAACAACCAGGGTGATTATCGCGTTATCACTTTTAAAGACTGTAAAAAGGTAAGCGAAAGTCCCCTCAATAACGAGCAAATTGCAGCATACCTAGAGCTTGAGCGTGAACAAGTAAAACTTGAAGCACTTGAGCAACCAATTAATGACATAGAGCTACAAGTTACTGAGTACTCTGAGCAAATAGAAGCAATCACCGAAGAAGCAGTTGTTGAAGACGAGAACCACTTGCGAATTAATAAAAGTTTATTAAAAGAGCAAGATAAGTTGGCTAAAGAACTCAATAAACTTATGGCTGCTCATGATGCCGATTTTAAAGCTCTGGAACAGCAAGCAAAATTAATTGAACATGCCGCTAAGCAGTTTGATAAAACTATGAAGCCTTTGATGGAACAAGGTGAGTCAACCCATCTACAAATTTTAGCGCCGGGTGAAGCCGAAAAACCAGGGTGTTTTTACACTATCTAAAGCACGTTACCTAGGTGTGCATAAAGTTTCGCATGTGATTGGCGAATGTCTTCTTTATGCACTTGCTTAAACCATTTTAATGCTTGATCTTGCTTTCCTGCTTGCCAATTGATTTCAGCAAGACGTAACTTATATATAGCAATCATATTTCGATCTGAGTCTGAGTCCATGTACTTAAGAGACTGAATATATACAGCGTCAGCTTGCTCATAACTTGCCAGAAGTTGGTGGGTACGCGCTAAATTACCTAAAGCGACAGATATTTTGCGGTTATGGTTGGTTTTTAAAATCCAATCAGCAGCGGATTTTCGGCTTGCAAGTGCGCCGTCTACATCACCTAATGAGTGATAAACATTTGCTTTATTCGAAGCCAGTTCAAAGTGAAAAATGGGATCTTTGCTTTTACCAAAGCGTCGCTCTGCCCTATCAAGAATTTGCAATGCCGTTTCTTTGTTGCCAAACACGTATTGCAAATTAGCCAATTCGACCATACGCATAGGGTTACCAAAAGAGTCGAAGATTGCTTGCAGTTTTTCAAATGCTTTTGTGGCATATTTACGACCAGTTTCAAAGTCGCCTAAATAATGCATTGATTTAGCGTAATAAAAGTAAACTTGCACTTGGAAGACAACAGGCAATTCTTCACCGGTAATGAAAGGCTCAGTGCTATCTTTCAAGATTTGAAATTCCATTTTGTCGTAGAAATAATCAAACTGATAAGATTTAATCTCATACCAACGCGCAGAGCCAAGCTCACTGCTTGCTAGCTGTTGATTAATGTAATCTAAGCAACTAATTTGTGATTGTTGCTCACAAAACATCTCATGATCACTAAAGTTTTCAGAGGCATTGGCATTAAGGCTCGATAATCCTAACAATAACAAGGCTAACTTTTTCTTCATGCTCTATTTTCTCAGCGATAACTCACTCAGAAAACTAACAAAATTTAACAGCTTATAACAGTAATTTTTAATTAAATTGATAAGTGTAACCAAGCACTAAGTTTTGATCTGAGCCATAATCACTGTCTTCTGTTGCAGCAAATAGCTTAAAACTTTGTTTTTTATCAAATTGATAACTTGCACCAATGGCTGCGAAATAACCTGAATAATCGTTAGACCCAACCGAATACGCTGCGGCAGTCATTAATGTCCATTTTTCGGATAATGGCTTTAAAGCAAACGCCCCCAAATAACCACCATCACTACTGTTTGGAATAAGCACCCAACCCTCAGGGCCAGGTATTTCTGATGTTAAACACGCCCCTTGCCCTGCTAAACAAGCAATTTCACCATCAACATGGCTATAACCACCCATAGCGAAAATTTGCCAACCATAGGGCGCAATATCAAAGTAACTCAGTGGCATAAAAGTGCCAACACTATAGGTTGTGCGCTCAGCTCCTTGATCATAACTTTGCTTACCAAAGTTAAAATTAACAATGCCAATATCAAATAGCCACGAGCCACCAACACGCCATTCATCGCCATTGGCACTCACACTAGCATTAAGCTTTTTTACTGCTCCCAAACTTAGCGAACCAGTGATCCTTAATTCATCTGAATAACTTGCACCAAACTGAGTGACGACCTTGGTGGGATCTTCGCTCAGCTTAGTTTGTTCACCCGAAGCGCTTTGCGCTGCTGATGCACTAAACACTGACATTACCGATAAAGCAGCGAGTACTCCTTTTTTACCTAATACCATATTAACGTCTTTTTAGCTTGACTGAGTCACAATTCATAATAACTGTGTATTAGGTAAAGAAAAGTATTTATTTTATGTTCTTTTGAAAGTTATCACTAGAGGGGATTGATTTGTAAAAGCTGGCTAAACACTACTTTAGCCAGCATCCGATCCCTTAAAGAAGGAGTAAACTACCTAAACCTAGGAAGGTAACAAAACCGACGATGTCGGTGACTGTGGTCAGGATCACAGAACCTGAAAGGGCTGGATCGATTTTAAGCTTATCTAAAATCGATGGGATCACCACCCCTGATAACGAAGCAGCAACCAAGTTAAGTAAAATAGCGATAGTAATTGTTAGACTTAACATGCCATCATTGAACCAAAAATAAGTGAGTACACCAATCACAAAGGCCCAAACACAGCCATTTAACGCCCCCACTCTTAGCTCTTTTTTCAGCAGTGCTCTACGGTTGGAGTCGGTAACCTGACCGAGTGCTAAACCGCGCACAATAACCGTTAACGTTTGACTACCTGCAATACCGCCCATAGAAGCGACAACCGGCATTAATACCGCCAGCGCAACCACTTGCTCGATAGTTGCACCAAACAAACCGATAAACCAAGAGGCCAAAAACGCCGTTGCTAGATTAATACCAAGCCAAATACCGCGGTTTTTTGCCGATTTAGTGACGCTTGAGAACAGATCCTCGTCTTCACGAAGACCACCGGCTTTTGCAGCCGCTTCGTCGGTGACTTCTTGGCGCAATTCATAAGCTGATGACACTGACAATCGGCCTAATAGTTTGTTGTCGGCATTCACAACAGGCATCGCCATTTGCTCACTGTGAATAACCACTTCAGCAGCCTCATAAAGGTCATCATCAGCATGTAAAGCCGATACATCAAGGTTCGCGTAATCCAGTAGGCTGTCATTATCATTGGCTTTAAATAAAGCATTGATAGCCACTTCACCAATGAGAGTGCCCTTACGGCTGACTAGATAAATCACCTCGGTATATTGCGGTAAGCCTTTTTGAAAAATTTTACGCGCGCCTGCCACGGTGAGTTTTTCTGACACTTTTAAAGCATCAAAATCGAGCCAGTGACCTAACTGCTCTGGATTATATTGCTGTGCAAGGTCGTACTGTTTTGTTTGAACTTCATCAAGTTGTCTGCGTGCATAATCAACAAAGCGCTCAGGAATAATTTCTTCAAGTTCAAGTAACTCTTCTACGCTTACTTCGTCAAGTAGCTTAAAGCCTTCGGCTTCTTCTAGGCTTTGCAATAGCCAACGACAGCTGTCGCCACCTAGGTTAATGAAGATTTCATGTTGTGTATCTTCATCGAGTAATTGCCAAATCTCTAAACGCTGTTCTTTAGGTAAGGCTTCAAACAATAACGATAAATGCTCAGTAGAAAGCTTTTCTTTAGCATCAGCAAGTAACTTATTTTTACGTGTTGTGGTATCACACTGAAGCAAGTCATCAATTAACTGGGGAAGTTGGTCAACAGGATACTCAATCATTTGAGACCTCGGTTAATTACATCAATAACAATAGTCTAACGCAGCTCGGGGAAAATAACTGCTCTGAAAAGGTATATTTTTCCTAACATGATATGAAGCCAACTTTTAAAGTGAATTAACATTTGAAATTTCTGTATATACTATGCTTGAACAAACAAAATACAATTAAGATCTATTCTCATTCGCATTTTGATGTTACTATCTCGCCAATTTCCAAAAATAATTAATGCGGGTTTCCATATGGGTAACAAAATAAAGTATTTATCATTAGCAGTGGCGCTAGCACTCACTGGGTGCGGTGGTTCAGATGGCGACAAGGCTCCTCAGTTTACAAGCAGTAGCGCCTTTACCTTAAGCGAAGATAGCAGTCTTACCGGTCAACTAACTACCAGCGATGACGATTCAGTAAGCTATTCACTTGGCTCTGCAGCAAGTAACGGACTATTTTCATTAAATGCTGATGGCAGCTTTAGTTATACCCCAAAAGAAAATTTTGCAGGCCAAGACACGGTAACTGTTACTGCTACTGACGGTAACTTAAGCACAGATGCAGTGCTTACTTTTACGGTTAATAACGTTAACGATGCGCCAACACTTGCGAGTCAATCAATTTCTGTAACTACCTCGACTACAACAGAAGGTACATTAACTTTTAATGATGTCGACGGTGATACTGTAACTGTTTCTTTAGTATCACCTCCAGTCAACGGTACCCTAACTCTAGATGAGCAAACGGGGGCATTTACATTTACCGCAGAAACGCTGTCAGAAATTAACGACAGTTTTGTTATTGAATTTACCGATGGCAATATCAGCTCGCCTATCAGCGCAACTATTGAATTAAAACCTTCGTATGTTACGAACGAGGATAAACTCAATTACTACTACAGCTCAGATAAATCGTATCTAAAACAAGCTGAGGCAATCGGCGAAAACATTAATGATGATGTTTATATGAGTGACGTTAATGCTGCTCTGGCAATTGGTTATCTATTAGCTGGTTTCGACCAAAAAGCGATCGAACACTTTGATAAAATCACAACATTAAGTGACAAAGCAAACGCATACCGATTAACCGCACAAAAATTTGATGCTCTAGGTGTTGCAGAACAAGCAAGCTCTTACCGAGACCTCGCAGTAACCACTTATAATCAATATATTGCAAGCATAGGTGTTGAGAACCTAACATCTAGCGACGCTGCATTTTATTCGTATATTGCTAATGAATATAAAGATTCTGGTGAATTTACTCGCGCCGCAGAGCTTTATAAAACATTAGAGTTGTACGCAGATAGTGTTAGGCAAGAGAACTACACAACAGTTTATGGTCGTTTATTAACAGCATTTAGCAACGCTTCTAGTTCTGCTGTAGAAAGGTATTTAGCAGAGCCAAACGAAACAAATAAAGCGCTCGCTTCTGAGATAATTAAAACGTACGGTGAAGCTATTACCAAAACAGGCTACCAGTACGTTAGCAGTGGTGAATATAAAGGTGAAAAAACCGACAGATTGAAGTCTTATTATATTCAAGGTGTTATTGAACTGTCGATGCAAGTTAATGATATTGAGACTGCTAAATATTACGCTAACTATGCATTATCACTATTTGGTCATACTGGTTTTGATAGCAACTATTCATTTAGTGCAGCAACAAACTCTGCGGTAACACTTGCTACTTATCAATCACCTTTAGAAAAATTAACAGCCTATATTGGCAGTTTGTACGATATCGATTTTGCACAGAATCCTGCATTTAATTTAATTTCGACCGAAAAAGACCAAACTGATGCACGAGAGAAGTCTTATGCTTATCAAATTGCAAACAAAGTTATTGCTGGATTTAGCGTTGCAGATGCAATTGCAGATGCTAAAGATTACTTTATAGAACAAGATGATAATAACGTAACTAGCTTATATTGGGCTATGGCTGATGGTACAACCTCATCGGGTGCTGCCTCTATTGTTTATAGTTATGGCTACCCTGAGCTTGGTTTAGCGCTCTTAGACGAAGCAAGTAAAGTTATGTTTACCGAAGCCTATTTTGATCAACAGTCCTTCAGGAGCTCTCATCGTAGAACAGGTTGGCAGGGCTGTGCTCGCCATATTTCGCTTGATTTATTAATGGGCAGCGAAGAGCAAGCAAAAAGCCATGCCCTGCAATGTACTCAGTGGATGGAAGCAAATTCAGGAAAGCTATCTACAGAGCTCGATATTAAAGGTTATAGCGAATTAATTCGCACCTACAACATGGCAGGGATTAATGACAAAATACCTGAATTAGTAGCTAAAATGAAGGCTGAAATTGACAAGCTGGAAAATCCTGAAAGCAAAATCCCCCATTTAGTTTCTTACTTAGGTTACCTAAACGAAAATAACCTAACTGAGCTTGCAGTAGAATGGGTGCAAGAAGCCATTACCCTTGTTTCAAGCAATGCACAATCACTTGAATTTGAAGACTTTACTGACCTATTTGAAACACTTTATTTGACCCTAGTTAGTACAAAAGAAGTTGGTGATAAATATTTTGTACGCGATTCATTCTTTGTATCTCTAGCTAAGTACCAATCAAATAACGAACAGTATGCTGACATTTATCAATCGGTTCACAGCCAGCTTATTAGCATGCTAGATGAGTCAACCGAGTATTTATTAACTCAAGAAGATAAAGTTATTCAGGATAACGTAGAAACCTATGTATCTATGTATACTCGTTTAGGGCAATACAACAAAGCCGAGCAATTGATTAACTTAGATATAAATGCAGAGGCAGACAAATTAGCACTGTATGCTTTACAAGCATCTCTTGTAGCAACTAAAGATGATTTTCCGGGTAGCACAGTTGCAAGTGTTGATACTGATAACGATGGTAAACCAAACTTCTTCTTATCATCGGCAACACCTGACGCTATTAGCGACTCAGGGCTCACTGCTGATACCGATGCTGACAATGATGGTATTGAAGATAGTTTAGATACTACGCCATTAGGTGAGTAAATTATTGGCAAGTACATGTTTACATGTACTTGCCTACTCTTTGCAAAAAGACAATGAATTTCATCTAATAAAATCCCAAACATAGAAACAGCGACCCTCTAGCTGATAAACGCCCCATTAATTATTTAATTTTTCTGCATAAATAATAACCACAAATGCAATTGAGATCTATTTTCATTCGTATTTTAATGATAAAATCAGCCCACATAACACGCTAACTTTCTGCTAGTCGTGATTAAACATCATGCAGCTGCAGTTATTACCTAAGCTTTTTACCAGATCAACAATCAGGAGTTGTCACAATGCAAATACGCTATTTATCAGCGTGTTTGATGCTTTTACTTAATGCCCCGTTACATGCTAACGAAGTAAAAGAGCAAACAATTAAGCCTCAATGTGAACCAAGTAAAGATCAGCACTGTAATACCGACGATATTGAACGCATTACTGTAAAAGGTCAGTACATAGGGATTGAGGTTCCTGAAGTAATTGGTCGAGCCTATCTTGATCGCAACTTTATTGAAGCAACTCCAAAAGGAAATGGCGATATTAACGAGCTAATTGGCTTACTGCCTGGCGTGTTATTAAGTGAAAGTCATTTCTCAATTGATAGTTTGGCAGAAGTCAGTGCCCCAGAAATAAGCATATCGGGTGCTAAGCCTTGGCAAACAGGTTTTATGATTGATGGCATGAACTACAACAATCGGTTAGATCCTGCTAGTTCTTCAAGGATCAGTGCATCAGAAAATGATGTCTATGGTGGTGTACAAAGCATGAATGTTAACAGCCAATTGGTTGAATCAATTACAGTGTATGATCACAACATTCCAGCTGATTATGGTGACTTTTCTGGTGGTGTTATTGATGCCGAAACCATTTCACCCTTTTCTAAAGATACAAAGATAAGCTTAGGTGTACGTACTAACCAAAGTGATTGGGGGGAATATCACATTATCAGAGGTGAAGATAACGATAATGATAATCCGCTCGCAGAGCAAGAAGCACTTGAGCCGCCAGTATTTGAAAAAACAGATATCGATTTGATGCTGCAAAAGCGTATCAATGATAAACACGCCCTATTGTTCAATTTAAGTTACTTAAAAAGTGATATCTCTTCTATTTCATTACAAGAAATGAAAACCGAGCACAGAGAAAATATCAATGGCTTACTAAAATATAGTTATCGTGATGGTTGGGTTGATGCGCTTGATCTAACGTTTTTATACGCCCCATACAAATCACAAAGCTTCCTCGATGACGTACTAGACAGTGACTATGAAATTGATGGCGGTAATACGGGCTTTATTGCCAATCTAAGTGAAGAAACCAGTTTAGGCTTTTGGCGTAGTGAGTTTAATGCTAGCCAAAGCGATAATAATCGCAGCGCCCCTGCGCATTTTTATCAATGGCTACAAGCTAAAGGTAAAGAATGGGGTCAGTATGCTGACCAAGAATCTAGCAATGAAAATTACACACCTATCTTATTCTCCAAAATAGGAGGTTATGGTAATTTAGAAAACACCCAAACAACCTTCAACTGGCGTAATTCATTAACCCTAAACCGCAAAAACTGGGGTAAAACAGAGCACGCCATCCGTATTGGTGCTGAATTGAATCATCAAAACGTAGAACGTAATCGCGCACAAAACTATTACAAATATGATTCACCTGTGCAGTACTCTTCAAGCCAAAACTCATTAAACTGTAGCGGTTATACTATTGATTGTATTGAAGAAAGCTTTTATGTGGATTTAGATACCCTTGCCGAGCAACTAGGCGGCAGTATCGATTTTAATAACCCAGAGCACTTACTTGCCTACTCTAATAATGTAGCAAGTACGGCTCAGTATTTTAATTCACGTTTTGTCACACCCAGTGAACAAATAGACGTAAGCTTAAATAAAGCAGCACTGTATGCAACCGATGTGATCACCTGGAAGCAGTTTGAGTTTCAATTAGGGCTCAGATACGACTACGATGATTTTTTCAGAAATCACAATATCGCTCCTCGCTTATCAATGGGTTATGACGTATTTAACGATGGCAATACACTGCTTACCGCGGGTTTAAATCGCTACTATGATGCAGGATTATTAGCATACAAAATCAAAGAGCAACAAAAATTTGCCTACCGTGAGTACCGCCCTATTCAAAACGGTTATTTACAGGCTTGGCTTCCTTCTTCTTACACAGGTAACTTTCGCTATATTTTTGACGATGTGAAAAGCCCTTACGATGATGAAATTGCGCTAGGTCTTCGCCATGCCACAGAAAACTTTGGCAACCTATCACTGAAATATGTGAAAAGATTTAAACGTGATCAGCTTGCCCGTAATGAAGAAACCAACTTACATAATGATGGTTATAAATACATTACTATGGAAAATACTGGCACAGGTGAAAGCGAACGTTACTCACTGTCTTGGGATGCAAAATTTGGCGATCACTCTTTGTGGGCTAATATCAGCTACAGTGAAAACTCAGAAAGTAATACTGATTACACAGCTACACCTGACAACACCCCTATTGAATCATTGGTTTATTATAAAGATCAAATCATTAGCTTATCTGAACTCAATACTATTAAAGCTAACTTTGGCCGTCCTGTTGCTGCAAACTTTGGTTGGAATACTTTTTGGACAGACAACTTATCGACTGGCTTAACAGCAACGTATTCTGGTAGCTACACCACAGCTGTGCTCGGCTCTGGTTCTGAAGTTATCGGTGTCGAAAGTGAATGTAGTGGCTGTGAAAGCATAAATACTGCTATTCCAATTTACAAAGACTATGAATATAAAGCTCGCGTGATGGTCTCGTTAAATACCAGTTGGGAGTATCAAATTACGCAAAAACAGTCATTACAATTACGTGTTGATATAAGCAACTTATTTAATGCTCGTACCTACTCTATTATTGAAGGAAAATCAGGTGTTGAACCTGGCAGAATGTTTTGGCTAGGAGTGACCTATAACTATGAATAAAGGGTTAATTTCAGTCGCTTGTGTTTTCTTTGCTTCTGTAGTTCATGCAGACACAACTCTGCGAGAACTTTATTCTGTGGAGCAAAGTCAATGGCCAGCCATAATGACAGCTAAAGAGACCCCTGCTGCGCCACTAAAACCGTTAAAAGCCAAACCTTTTAACCAAAGTGATGAGATCATTGCATTAGGTGAAAAGCTATTTAACGATACACGTTTGTCACGAGATAACACGGTAAGCTGCGCAAGCTGTCATGAATCTCGTTTAGCGTTTACGGATAGGCGTAAACTAGCTGTCGGCATTGATGGCCAAGTCGGTACTCGTAATACCCAGGCAATTATTGGCATTGATCATTGGCAAACATTTTTTTGGGATGGCAGAGCTAAAACAGCGACAGAGCAAGCTTTAATGCCTATCGAAAATCCCAAAGAAATGGACTCATCTATTCAGCAGTCGCTTGACAAAGTAAACGCTGCAGAAGATTACCGACCCCCTATTTTCGCAGCGTTTGGTAATCAAACAATGAGCAAAGAGCAAATGGCAATAGCCATTGTTGCCTTTGAACGCACGTTTGATATCCCAGAGTCATTATTCACGCGGTTTATCGATAAAGCGCAAACCAATCCTAATGAAGCGGTTGCACTTTTAAACGATCAACAACTTGAAGGCTTACATCTATTTAGAACCAAAGCAAAATGTATGACTTGTCATGAAGGAGCTTTACTCAGCGACAATGAATTTCATGTTACGGGGCTGCATTTTTATGGTCGAAAACTTCAAGATTTAGGACGTTTTGATGCCACGCAAGACCCAGCTGATATTGGCAAGTTTAGAACACCTTCTCTACTTGCTTTAAAGCAAAGTACCCCTTGGATGCATACAGGCTTATTTCAAGGACTAGCTGGTGTTGTTAACTTTTATAATGCAGGCGGTGCAAGACCAAAGCCTAAGGGAAAGTATAAAGACGACCCAAACTTCCCTACAACCACAGACTTACTCCATAAGTTAGAGCTAGAAAAGCATGAGCGCGAAGCGCTTGTCGCCTTCTTAGAAATACTTTAAAAAATGGATGAGAATGACAACGCTCTCATCCATATAACTATCACTTCTTAGTTAGCTGTAATTCCAAAAAACACAACAACCAAATACAAATGAGATCTATTATTATTTTTATTTGAGTGGTAAAATCCGTTCCGTTTTTAATATTATATGATTAACACGGGATATAAGATGAATAATAAGATCAAATACGCACCGCTAGTTATTGCGCTCGCTTTAGCAGGCTGTGGCGGTTCGCAGAGTAACAAAGCGCCAGAGTTTACAAGCAGCACAGCATTTACATTAGAGGAAGATACATCTTTCTCAGGTCAACTTGAGGCGACGGACGATGACTCATTGAGCTTCACACTCGCATCTGCTGCAAGCCATGGTTTATTTGCTCTTAATGCCAATGGCAGTTTCACTTATACCCCAAACGCTGACTTTGCTGGTCAAGACACAGTGACGGTCACAGCCAGTGATGGTAACTTAAATACGGATGCTGTTTTAACCTTCACAATCAATAATGTAAATGACGCTCCTGTATTAGTTAGTCAAACAGTGACGGTGACAACGTCAACGACAACACAAGGTTCATTAGTATTTAATGATGCTGATGGAGACGTAATTACTGTTGAGTTAGTAACAGCACCCGCTAATGGCACATTGCAGCTAGATAGCGACACAGGTCAGTTTACTTATGAGGCAGAAACACTCTCAGAAATAAACGACAGTTTTGAAATCGCTTTCACCGATAACAAAATAAGCGAAGCGATTACAGCTACTATTGAACTAACACCTTCATATGTGACAAATGAAGATAAACGCAATTTTTACTACAGCTCACATAAATCACACCTAAAGCAAGCAGAGGCAATCGGTAGTGAAATTAATGACGACAATTACTTAAATGAAGTAAATGCACAATTAGCTGTGGGTTATTTAATTGCTGGTTTTACTGACAAGGCTAATTCACATTTTGAAAAAATCACAACATCTCATGAAAAAGCATCGGCATATCTTGATGCAGCAGCTAAATTAGATGAATTACAACAAAGTGATGCAGCTATTGAGTACAGAGAATTAGCTTTTACGACATACAATCAATATATTGCTGAAAAAGGGTTAGAAAACATTAGCAGTAGCGATCCGAGCTTTTATCTATCTATTTCAAATCAATACAATAGCGCTGGTCAAACTGAACACGCACAAGCCATATTAGATACTATTTCTCTTTACGCCAGTAAGGTATGGACTGAAGAGTACAATAAAACTTACGCTAGATTTGTTTCAGCTGTAAAAAAAACAGCAATCGCTTCTGTAGAACAATATAGTACGAGCCATACCGAAGCAGTTAGAAATGCAGGCCTTGCTGTAATAAAAACCATGGCAGATCTTGCCGAAAATATTGGGGCTTACACCCAACCGTCAGGAGATTACAAAGGCCAAAGCACAGAGCGTATGCGGGCATTGTACATGAGTTGGGCTGCCGACTATTATTTAAGACTCAATGATACTGAATCTGCTAAATATTATACAAATTTGTCATTGTCATACTATGGTGTAGTTGGCTTTGATAATAGCTATAGTTTTTCAGCAAGCCCTTACGCTGAAGCAACCCTCGCAACCTATACTTATCCACTTGAAGCACTTACAGCAACGATTAAAGCCCTCTATGATGTGGAGCTGGTAAATAACCCTGCCTATCAATTACTGACTAAGCAGGCCGATAAAGACGACGCAATTGAATACTCTTATGCGTATGAAATCGCAAATAAATTGCAAGCAGGACAAACTTTATCTGACGCGGTCAGTAACGCTAAAAACTACTTTATGGAAGGTGAAACTACCAATGCTAAAAGCTATTATCAAACCTTAATAAATGCATCGGCACAGCCTGGTGCTGCAGCCATTTTACAAACTCGTGGCGAAAATGAACTAGCACTAGAAGTCACTGATTATGCCCAAAGCATCCTAGCATCGCCTGAATATGTTTTATCTGTATCTGAATATTACATTATGGGTAAATTTGGATGTGGTGGCTTAGTACAATTAGCCCTTAACTTAAACAGCCCTGAAAAAGCAAAACTTTACGCAACAAGTTGCGCCGCAATGCTTGATGAGTACTTTTTAGAAAATGAAAACAACTTTTCAACAAATAGCAGTATCAGTGCTTTAACGTCTCTTATTGCGACGTATGGTTTTATTGAAAACAACGAAGGTATAAGTAGTCTCGCCTCAAAACTGGATACACAAATTAGCTTATTAAGTAATAAACATGAACAAGCAGAAAAACGCTTGAAAGTACTTGGTTATTTGGTGAGAGCCGGCTTATTAGACACAGCTGTTTCGTGGTTAGAAACCAGCTTAGCCATTATTGATAGCGAAAAAGAAAATATAGATATTGAAGACTACACTGCTTTATTAGAGTCAGTTTTTGAGTCTGCTTTAAGTAATGAGTTGCTTAACACTGGGACTTTTGAGCAATATACACTTATAACAGCACTGTCTCGCTTTCAAGCAAACAACCAGCAATATGCTGAAGTATATGCAAATACGATGTCAGCACTTACAACATCTATCGACAAAGCAAAAGCTTATGTATTAACTCAATCAGATAAAGTAATACAAGATAACCTAGAAACCCTTGTGGCTGTGTACGCACAATTAGGTGACGATGAATCTGTAAACGAACTAATCAACCTTCCTGTTAATGCTGAAGCGGATAAATTACCTTTACTCACGTTACATGCGACTCTAAAAGCTCAAAGGGATGACTTTTCTGGTCAAGCAATTGCCAGTATTGATACAGATCATGACGGCAAACCCAACTTCTTTTTGCCTAATGTAACTGAACAAGCAATTTTAGAGTCTGGTCTAACGGCTGATGATGATGCTGATAATGATGGCATTTTAGATGAAAATGACATCACACCTATTGGTGAATAACACCCATAGCCCATGCAATAGCATGGGCTTTCTTACCCCTTCAATTGACTTGGCGTAAGCCCGGTCCAGCGTTTAAACGCTCGTCTAAAATTAGCAATATCATAAAATGATAAGCGCATGGCAACTTGCTCATTGCATTGCTCGCGCATGGCAAGTAGGTAAATAGCTTTGCGCTTACTTTGCTCATCATACAAGGTAGAAAAACGTACGCCATGAGCTTTTAATTTACGCTTGAAGGTTGCAGGGCTCATGGCAAATTGGCTAGCTACTTGGTCTAAATTTAACGCCGGAGTTTGATAAATTAATCGGCTTACGGCTTCCACAAAGGTGCTATTTGCAGAATTTAATGCCGCTAGCTGCGAGTTAATTTGTGAGAACCTAAAACTACTAAACGCGGGGTTAGTGAGCCTAAGTGCTTGTTTATTCAATACCCAACGGGTTATAGGCTTTTCAAAAGCGACTTTAAGGCCTAAATGCTGCTCGTATTCTTGGCTATGCCTGGCGCGTTTATAGGCAAACTCAAACTGACAAGGGACTCGCTCACCTGCCACTTTTTTTAGGACTTGGTAAAACGCGGCGCTGTAAATTTCCATTACGTACTGGCTTATTTCATCATCCAAGCCCACAGCATTTTGCAGCACAATGTAATACTGCTCGTTATGCACATAACTATAACTAAATAACAAAGGTGCTAATTGCATGCGTAAATTGTGTAACTGTTTTAAAGCTTGGCCGATGTGCTCAGAATGTAACACGCCTTGGGCGGCAACAGAGGTATCGTTTGCTAGTTGACTGCCTAATAAAAAACCGCTGTCGGCGGACTTCATCAACTGCTTAAACTGCGTCAATAAGCGCACTTGCTGTGAAATACTAAACTGATGCTGCACACTCATTAAGTCTTGCTCAAACACCCCTGTGCCTCTGAGTAACTTATGTAGTGCAATGCCGCGACTTAAGGCCAGCTCCACCAGCGTGGTGATCAGTCCCTGTGCGGTGAGGTATTTGTCATCTTGATTAAGATACGGCTTCACAATGGCTGACTCTTTGTTGTTTTTGTTGTTGTAACTTAGCGTGTAAACGCGAGCTTAAACTTTGTGGTGTATCGCCTTGTATACTGCCCACTAAGGCCGCTGTTACATATTGAAACTTAGCGTGTTTTTCGCCTTCGACCTTAAATGCACAATGGCTCAGCGCCGAGGTAATTTGCGCCACCAGTTCTTTTGCTTGTACTGCGCTGGTATTTGGCATTAGCACCATAAAGCAGTCTCCTGCATAGCGGCATACGACATCGTTAAGGCGGCAATTCATCAATAAAAGCTCGCTCACTTCACGGAGTAAGCGGTCGCCTTCGATAAAACCAAATTCAGCGTTAAAATCAGCAAAACCGCGAATATCAATAGCGGCTAGTTGCAATGGCTGTGGCTCACTTAACTGCTCTTTTAGTACATCTTGTAAGTAATCAGCCTTATACAGCCCTGTTATTGAGCACACTAATTCATGCTCACGATGCTGTGCTTCACGGCGCTTTAACTGCCTGTTAAGGACGTATTGCTCTTGATGCCACTGATAAAGTCCAAGACTTGTGAAGATCATACCTATCGGCGCAGGCAATGATTCAATCCAAGTAAGCCACGTGTTGGTTGGTTGATGTAACCACTCATCAAATAAATCAAGGGAAGCTGAAAACATAAAAAGCCCAAGCCCAAGCACTAAAAAGCTGGTGACTTTGCCGGGCGGCCTCGAAATAAGCAGCGCAGCTATCCAAGTAAGGGTCATAAGCACAATGCCACCCTCGCCTAAAATATCTAACCATGCGATATCGGCTAGAGGCTTTAACTCTCCTGCTTGCGCGCTTAGCAAAAACGCAATCACAAACAAAGCAATAACGGCATTGGTTAAAAATCGATGATGAGTAAAAGGGTTATATCGCATTCTCAGTACCTAACAATAATTCACGCTGCCATGCTAACTCGTTAGCGTTTAAAGCAGCAGGGTCATATTAGCTCAATGATGTGACAGCAAAACGACAGTCAAACCTTGTTAAACCCTTTAAGTACTATAATTGCCTTAAAAAGATGGGGTTATTGCAGCTCAAAAGTACTTTTAAAACCCTCTAATCACTTGTTTTTACTGGTTGTTAGCGATTTTCTGTCACATTTGCGTCATTTAAGCTGCGTACTTTGCTCATCAAACCAAGGACAACCAGGAGCAAACCCATGAAACAATTTAAAACGAAGGCGTTAGTAAGCGCCCTCGCCTTATGCCAATTTGCCGCTTACGCACAAGACGAACAAAGCAGCGATGAGAAAAAAGTAAAAGTCTCTGAAGAGCTTGTTGTATATGGCGAGATTGGTTATCGCAACCGCTCACAAGAGCTAGCACCGACGCTTGAATACTCACAAGAATACTTTCAACGTTTTGAACCGCTGACTGCCGGTGATGCATTAAAACGTGTACCGAGTGTGACGTTTTTATCAGATGTTTTAGAGTCTGATGGCGCGCGTATGCGTGGCTTAAGCCCAGCTTACACAAAGGTGCTTATCAACGTTGTAGTCTTCAACGGCCCTT
>NZ_LKDX01000044.1:0-31657 GCF_001401795.1 Pseudoalteromonas sp. P1-26
CCAACCCCACAGTTCGACTGATATCTAACATCTGACCTCTAACGACTAAAGCAGCGATTTTACATCGCGTCCTAACGCCTAAAACCCAGCGCCTAGCGCCTTTCCCCTTTCTAACTTTACTCTTTCCCCTTTACTCTCGCTAACTAAATGCTCACTTCACCACTGGCCGTGGGCGCATTAACCAATGGAAAATAAATATCAAACCAAAGAACACCGATACAGCTAAAGCACACAACACAATGATGTTGGTTGGTAAGAACGAATCTGTGCTGTAGCTGTAGCGCTTTAATTCTTGCTCGGCGCTTAATTTAGCTCGTTCGGCTTTGCTAGGTAAAACAAACTCATGAAACGAATCTGTTGGTTTTGCTTCTGTACGGGCAAGTTGCGCACTTTTTTGCTGCCATAACATATCAAATTGCTGAAACTGAATTTGCTTATTTTCAAGGCACGACTCAAGGTTTTGCAACTGTAACGATCGAGCAGCACAACGTGGCGGCATAACATAAAAGCGGTCCCATGCAGCTTGTTTGCTGATGTAGGCTTGCTCAGTTAATGGCTTTGCCAAGGTGTTTTCAAGCTCAGTAATATCAGGGTTATACAAAGACGACTTTAGCTCAGCAATTTGCTCTTCACTAAAGCAAGTTTCAGATATTCGCGCCGACAAGCTTTGAATGCGCTGCTTATAGGCTTCAATTTTGTCGAGAAGATTGGTTTTACGCAGGGCTATTTGTAGCTCTATACGTTCGGCTTGCATGCTTTGACATGCATCTGAAGGAGCGCTTTGCTGCGCCCAAACAAAAGCGGGCAACAACAAGGCTGTTGTCATTAAAATCCGTTTAATCATTAATTTACGTCACTGTAAAGGTTAGGGGTACAGATTATCAGTTTCTAATAAAACTGCAACAAATCTGCGGCAAATTCATCTAAAAGAATGACAAATTACCTGCCTAACAATTTCACATAGCGAACAAGCAATAATCATGAAAGGCTTAAGGTTAATTATTTCCACTATCAAACTGCTGATCGCTCTTTTATGTTTCATTCGGCACTAAAGTACCTCCTACAAGGTTGTTATTACAGAGAAGAAAACTCGACCTTAACAACCCCACAGATCGACTTTCCCCTAGTACCTAGCCCTAGAGCCTAGCTCCTTTCCCCTCGTATCTCGCTAACTTTTTCTCAACACACCTCCACCTTCTCCACCTCAACCGGCTCTGCCAAGGCATTTTCATAAAACGCGAATACCGCTTCGGTATAAGGCTGAGCATAATGCTCATCAAGGGCGGCTTGCGATGCAAACTGCTCAACTAAAAACAAACAACGCTGTTCTTTACTCGCAAACAATTCAAAACGATTACAACCAGGCTCTGCACGAGTGGCTGCTAAAATGCCCTGTAAACGCCCTTTACAGTCGTCAAATAATGCCGCCTTTGGGGTAATTTTTGCCACGATATTAATCATACTGACTCCTTACCATATAACTTTAAAACCAATGCCCTAATTGGCGGAGCAACCGTAAAAGCCACCAAAAATGCAGCAGGCCATGCATTGGCAAATGCCTTCATCCAATTTAGAAAAAATGTATCGCTCAACCCTAAGTTGACATAAGTGACCCATGCCGAGAGTAAAAACGACATTAAAAACGAAAATGCCGCAGTAAAAGTAAAATGAATTTTCATATGTCCTCCTTGGCGTTACTATATTTGCACAAGGCAAGTGGCAACAGTCACGAAAATGCAAACTAAGATTGAGGGAGTCGTATGCTGGATGATCTGCATTTATTTATTGAAATAGCGCGCCGTAAAAGCATGAGTCAAACAGCAAAAGATTTAGGACTGAATCTATCAACTCTATCAAGGCGCATTCAGGCATTAGAAGAAAAACTCGCCGAGCCATTACTGCAACGCACAGCCCGCGGCATTGTGTTAACCGCCAAAGGCGAATCTCTTTATAACGAGTTAGGCGAGCAGGTGCTTGCTCTTAACAGCCAGCTTGAGCAACTAAATGACTCACCCGCCGCTAAAGAGTTTTACCTTTTATGCCCACAAAACATCATTGCGGGCCCACTGATGGGGGCAGTTAATCAGTTTTCGATGGCAAACCCTGCGCTAAACCTCCACATTTACCCAAGTAATGCCAATAGCCAACTAAGCCAAAAACGTTTTGATTTAGCCATTCGCATCGGCGAACAACAAGACTCAAGTTATTTTCAAAAGCGCCTAGGCATGATCGCAATAAAGCTGATTAAAAAGGCAGATGCCCCAACATCAAGGCTGATATTGCCCTATTCAGAGTCACAATTACCCAGCGGTTTGCTAAATAAATTAAAAACCGAGTATGAACATATAAGCTTTTGCTTTGATATTACAATCGCCAGAAAAATGGTTGAAGCAGGCTATGGCATTGGCTTACTGCCGATGAGCGAAATTTGCTGTATAGACGAAACCAGCAACTTTAGTTATATCGACTCCCCCCACAACATTCCCGCAAGGCCAATTTACGCCCTATGGCCTCATTCACGCACGCCATCAACAAATGCCCAGTTGTTGATAGAACAACTCCAAACCAGTATTGCAGAGTCACCAAGCTTGCAAGGAGAAATATTAGCGCTTTAGTTGCGAGATGCGAGATGCGAGATGCGAGATGCGAGATGCGAGATGCGAGGCATTGTAGGTCGGGCTTTAGCCCGTAAATAACTCAATCTTTAAACCAACGATAAAGACCAAACACAAACAACATGGCCGCAATGCCAGTCAAGGCTAATTGCCAAATTTTAAGGTCATTCAACTTTGTAAATTGCGGACCAACACTCTCATTTAAAGGAGTTGAAGCTTGTTTAACGGGTGCTTCGATTATCGGATTCTTTATCACCGCTTGGCTTGTAGTTTTATTTGAATTAATTTCTGTAATGGTCGGCTTTACAGTAATAACAATATCTTTATAGTCTGCTTTAGCTTTACCACTCCAAGCTGATTCAAATAGCTCCTTTTGCTCAGCTTTATTTTCACTACACCATACAAAATCAGCTTGCTGAATATTTTTCGCTCTACAACGATCTGGTAATTGATAAAATTGCCCCCAAGCATGGCGTTTTTTATCGTCATTATATGAGTTTGAATACACCGTAGAGTTATGTACTTTGGTGTTTAAAAGTGCGGTAGGGTTCGAGCGATACGTATAATTACCGCCATTACCAGAGCTTCTTTTTGGGTGTTTGCAGTGTCTCGCCAACAGCGTAAAAAGCTCATCTAAACGCTGATTCCAACGTTCACCTTGCCTAGCCGTATAGCTACGATTCATTCTTTTACGAATGCTCTCACGCTCAGCTTCAATACTATCGCAGCGACTTTTTGAATATTGCTCTTCAGCAACCGTGTTGAAACTCGCAAGCAAAGTAGCGAGTAATAAAATCCATTTATTCATAACATTACATCTGTGTAATTTGGTTATAATTACTCCCTATGTGTTAGCTAGGGAGGTATTTATTCAATGCTATCTTTTCTTAAGCGATCTTCAAACAACATCTTTTCAGAAATAGATTGCAGACCCCTTTGAATATCTGTCGGAATGAACCCTAAATTAAGAGCACTAGAGATTGCTAAATCTGAATTTTTAAACTCCCTTAATTGAGCAATATTGCCCAAATAGCTTTCTAATAGCTCAGGTTTTGCCTGCCTATTTAAGTTTTTACGAAAGGTTTCTACAAACTTACGCTCTTCTTCTGTGTCGTCATCTTCAAACCTTTCACAATACACTCTCTTAGCTACTTCAGTGATACTCAACCCAAGCTTATTTATTATTAATTTTATTTCTTTTTGTAATTGTTCGTATTTTTCCATTTTTTGTCCCAAATTGTCCCAGAGTGCTCCGTAAGATTAACTTGCTCTCAAAGCGAAGAGCTATTTTTAAACTTAAAAAGGATATACTCATGAAAAACATGACTCAAAGTGCCGCTGCACGAATTCAATCAGCTGAAGCAAAAGCAAACAATGGTTTAGTTGAACAGGGCAGTTTTGCCGCAAGAGCTCAACGTGCAGCAGCAAACAACCAGCAATCATCACGCCCTGCGCCACCTAATGGACCAAGTAAAACAGGTGAAGTTTCAGGTAAAGGACGTGGTAATAATCCCCCAAAATCTAAGTAAATTTTAGAGCGATAGCGGCATGAATGCCGCTATTTACATTGCTGATAATTTTTCCAAAATACTTTCTGAAACTTACTAGCTTTGGAGCTTAACTCAGCCTCTGGCACTTCTTTCATTGTTTGATCTAAAGCACAAATGCAGTTTTTAGCTAAATACTTCCTTTCATAACGGCTTAAACTTGTACCAGGGTCTGAACAAAAACTAACTATCTCAACAATAGCTCCCGTTGAATAACGGCTTGGCTCAAGTAGCTCTTTATCAAGCTTGTATGCACCTACAGCACCAATAAACAAAGCAAACTTTGCTGTAAAAAATGGCTTCTTAAACTTTTGATACGTATGACCCGCGAATGAATTTTCGCATTTATGACATTTAATATGATTTCCGTACTCTAAAGTGTTTTCTTCTTCACAGTCAGGACAAACAATATTGAGAGGGCGTGTGCTAGAAACAGCAGTAGATGTATTTTTATCAGCTTCCATTGCTTTCTTACTTTTTTGAAATCCATCTGTATAGATTATTGATACTAAATAAATTAATCAATAAAAACATTTGGTTTTACGAGTTTATTGTTCTTTTATAGTCGCTTGCTTTTGTAAGTCGCGCTTTAACCTGTTTATTAATCCAATTTCGGGTGTGAACACGGGGATAAATCAGCAATCCCCCCATGGCTAAATTTGTCGATGTACAAAGAGTTATGTATATTAATTTTAACTTAGCTGAGAAATTAAAATGACAGAGCAAAATTCAAAAGGTGTTTGGCTTAACAGCAAAGAAGCGATGAAGCGCCTTAAAATAAGTGCATGTGAATTAATGCACCGCCGTGAGCGAGGTTTGCTTAAGTTTGAAAAACTCGGTCGCGCTTATTTTTATTATTTTGAATAAATAACCCACTATGGACTTTCCTGAATACAAGCAATTAATTAAAAGCCTAAAGCATGGGAAGTCTTTACCTACCGCTGTTTATCTTCATAAATCTTGTATCGCAGAATGCTTGCCTGAAGCGCTATCAGCATTAATAAATACAACAATAAAAACGTTAGAGGTTGATGCTGATTGGAATCTAATAAAGCTCTATAAACGTGATTTTAAATTTACCCTGCTCGAGTACCCAAGTTTTGATCAATGCTCATACCCAGAGCTTCTAAAAAGCCACACAATAGACATTTACGAAAACACGGTAAAAACGACAGATTACAGTAGCTCTGCCAACCCACCAATATTACATCGTAAAGAAACATTCGTTTTACCTAACTACCCTAATTACAAGCTCTTTGAAGAATTAACGAAAGAAGGTGAGCAAATAGGCCTTTATCAAAACACCAAAAGTATTGGCTTCAAAAAGCAATGGCAAAACTTAATAAAACGCAAAGGCTACAAGTTAGATGAAAATGGCAGACTTCATCAAGTAGCTAAAATAGTTGAATCAAAAAACCCCGAACAACCACAACAAATACAACGACACCTAACAGCTATAAACAGAGACAGATTATCAGCACCATTCCAAAAGCTTGCAAAGTATGGCTACTTGAATGGTGACTATTCAATACTCGATTACGGTTGCGGGTTAGGTGACGATGCGACCGAGCTTGAAGCTCATGGACTAAACATAAATGCCTGGGATCCTGTTCATCGCCCTAATGCAACTAAAACACCGTGCGATATTGTTAATCTTGGCTTTGTACTTAATGTTATTGAAGATCAAACAGAGCGCCAAGAAACTCTAAAGGCCGCATATCAATATACAAATAAGTTGTTACTTGTTTCTGTCATGCTGGCTAACGAAGCCAAGCAAGAGCATTTTAAGCCATATAAAGATGGTGTAATTACAAGTCGTAATACGTTTCAAAAATACTTTAGCCAAGCGCAAATACGCTGCTACATAGAGCAAGTTCTAAAAGTAAAAACAACTCCATTTGGGCAAGGTATCATTGCTGTTTTTAAATCTGCAGAACTTGAAGAAGCACACCATCTTGAGCTGCAATTTAAAAATTATGACTGGCAGCACATTACACAACGCCCAACACCTAAGGTTGTAAATAAAGCTGAGCAAAAATCGTTATTTGAAAAGCATCAAGACTTATTAGCTGACTTTTGGCAATACTGCTTACACTTAGGCAGAATGCCTGCAAATGATGAATTTGAACAAAGCCTCGCAATTAGGCAAATATTTACCAGCCATAATAAGGCATTTCAGTTTTTACAAGGCTATTACGACCAGTCCGAATTCAATCAAGCAAAAACCAAAAGACATGACGATTTACTTGTATATTTTGCCCTTAGTCTGTTTGGAAAACGCAAAGCTAAAAGCCATATGCCAGCCAAGCTTACCCGCGATATAAAAATACACTTCGAAAGCTATAATCATGCACTCGAAGAAGCTAAGTCACTGTTATTTTCAATTTCTGAGCCTGCCAATATTGGTAATGCATGTTATCAAGCATATGAAAATATAAAACTTGGCGAACTGCACGACAATCACTCTTACATTTTGTCTACCCGTTTTTTAAACCAGCTCCCTGCTATTTTACGTGTTTACATTGGCTCTGCAGCGCAGCTTTATGGCGACATAGACGACATTGATTTAGTAAAAATACATATGCGTTCTGGGAAAGTGACCTTTTTAAAATACGATGACTTTAGTAAAAAGCTGCCACTGCTTATTGAGCGAGTAAAAGTAAAATTACTCGAACAAGATATAGACTACTTTTTCTATGGCGATGATTACCCAAATCAACCCATGTACAACAAAATTGATTATTTACAAAAAGGCAGTAGTGAATACAAAAGCCAGCAAAACTTCGATAAGAAACTAGCTGCCATGCTCAAAGGAGTCGAAAAATCAGAGTGGCCAAACTGGCCAATACTGCAAAAGGTGTTTGAGTATTGGAAGATAGAATTAAAAGGAGATCGTTTTATAAAACTAAAACATTAAAATCCTATCAAAGTTTATTTAATTTGCTAAAATAACCTCTTTGAAAGCAAGTTTTATGTAGAAATATTACGTAAGGTACGTAATAATATTACGTAAACCTGCATAATGGACTTGCACCAATGAGTAATTTAGATTCAAACTATTGTTACAGCTTCCCTGCTGTAAGAGGCCAGCAAGCTGGCAAACCTTTTTACATTGCTACCTGCCCGCTTCGACTTATCCCAAAAATATTCGTTTATGATGAAGAAGAAGTCCCTGTCGAATTACGTGCACAACGTACTTTAAATAAAAACCGTATTCCTGAAATGGCGCGTTATTTGGTTGATTCTCCAAATGATTATGTTTTTTCAGCAATCACTGCATCTGTTGGCTCAGAAGTTGACTTTATTAGCACGGGTGATGGTATTAACTTAGGAACTTTAAAAGTACCTATGGATGCCCAAATACTTATAAACGATGGCCAACATAGACGTGCCGCCATTGAAGAAGCAATTAAAGAAAGACCAGAGCTTTGCCAAGACAACATTGCTGTACTTTTCTTTGTTGACGAAGGCTTACAACGCAGTCAGCAGATGTTTGCCGATTTAAATAAGTATGCCGTAAGACCGAGTGCATCTTTGTCGACCTTGTACGATCACAGAGATCAAGCCGCTGAGTTGGCTCGTTACCTTGCTTTGGAATGTGAACCATTTCTGGGCTTTACAGAGTTTGAACGCTCTGCAATTGCAGCAAAAAGTAGCAAGCTTTTTACCCTTAGCGGTATTAAGCAAGCTAATAAAGCCTTGTTTGCTAAAGGCCTTAAAGATGGATACACCGATGAAGAGAGAAAAGTAGCGGTCTCATTTTGGCGCAATCTAAACCAATATATGCCTGAGTGGCAGCAAGTAAGAGACAAACAGCTTTCAGCCACAGAGTTTCGACAAGAGTACATTAGCGCGCATGGTATAGGGCTTCAAGCTTTGGCAATAGTAGGCAACGAACTACTAAAACTCAGTGAGCCTGAGCAGAGTAAATGTTACACTCAGCTACATAAAATTGATTGGCGAAAAGCAAACCCAGCTTGGAAAAACCGTGCAATGAACCATGGTCGACTCTCTAAAGCCGTTTCAAATATATTTTTAACAGCCATAGAAATAAAAAAACAAATTGGCTTAAAGCCCTCTGTTGAAGAGCTAGCTAAAGAAAAAGAATTGTTAAATACATGACATTATTAAATCAGTACGATCTAGACGACTATATCGAGTTTATAGAAAACGAGTCATTTGCAGGTGGAAAGCTACATGAATTTGTAGCTAATACGCAGCGAGTGTACATGGCCGACAAACGCCCTTGGGTTATAGGTTACAGCGGTGGTAAAGATTCATCAGCAGTGATGACACTCGTTTATTTTGCGTTACTAGGATTAAAGCCCGAAGATCGCCATAAGCCTGTATTCGTTGTTGCATCAGACACCCTAGTTGAAACGCCTATGGTTGTTGATCACGTCGATAAATCTCTAAAACTTATTGAAGAAGGCGCAAGACGCGAAGGTTTACCAATCACTTCGCATAAGGTTGTGCCTAAATCTAACAATACTTTTTGGGCAAACTTACTAGGTAAAGGTTACCCAGCACCAACGCGTAACTTTCGCTGGTGTACTGAGCGAATGAAAATTGATCCGGTCAGTACATTTATAAAAGAGCGTGTTAGTGAGTATGACGAAGTAATCGTTGTACTTGGCTCTCGCTCTCAAGAAAGTGCCTCTCGTGCCCAAGTTATTAAAAAGCATAAAATTGATGGCTCTGATCTTGCTGTACACACTACATTAAATAATGCATTTATTTACACTCCAATCGATACATGGAGCGTAGATGACGTATGGAAGATATTACGTCTTTGCCATTTAAAAACGGAAGAAACACCCTACGGCACAAAAAATAAATGGCTAGATAAATATGACCTTGAATGGGAAAACCCATGGGGTGGTAAAAACCTAGTTTTATGGAATCTATATAAAGACTCATCTGGCCAAGGTGAATGCCCTCTCGTTATTGATGAAACAACACCATCGTGCGGTAACTCGCGCTTTGGATGCTGGACTTGTACTGTTGTCACCAAAGACCGCGCAATGGAGAGCTTAATTCAAAATGGTGAGCAATGGATGCTACCACTGTTAAAGTATCGCAACATGCTTTCACGCAGTACTTCACCAAAGCTTAAAAAGAAATATCGCAACCATATTCGCCGTGATGGTCGTCTTGCATTTAAAACATTAAAAGAAGACAAAGAGCGCGTACTTACCGACGATTACACAACGGGCCCTTACTTATTAAAATACCGCAAACATGCCATGCGTTTGCTGCTTAATATTCAAAAGCAATTTAATGAGCAAGGTAGAGATGTAGAGCTAATAACTGTTGATGAGTTGCACGCTGTACGTCACGAGTGGCTTAACGATCCTAACGAGCCTGATTGGGACGATTCATTACCTGCTATTGTATTTGATATTTTAGGTATTAAGTTAGACTGGACGATTGATGACTCAAACCAATTCAGCTTTACCGAAAGCCAGTTATTACATGACATCGCACCTAAACATGGCGTGTCACCGCAAATGGTTAAAAAGCTAATAGATGTTGAAAAACAAATGAGTGGGCTTGCTCGCCGTACCGGTATATTCAATCGTATTGGTCGCTTAATTCAGCAAGACTGGGAAAGCGCAGAGACTATTATTGCCTCTAATTTAGATATCAGACAAAAGCAAATGCGCCAAAGTAATGAAGTAAAAACGCTTGAAGACGAGTTAAAGCAAATAAACGCAATGTTAAAAGCTGAGGGCATAGAATGATTTTTAAAACACTCACGCTTAATAACTTTCGAGTTTTCAATGGCGAAACCAGTATCGACTTAACACCTCGCAAAGAAGGTGTTTTTGAACGCCCAATTATTTTATTTGGTGGTTTAAACGGTGCAGGTAAAACATCAATTCTAACTGCAATTCGTTTGGCATTACTTGGTAAACGCGCACTTGGCGCAGTGATCACTAAAAAAGACTATCTTGCTTATTTAAATGAACAAACAAATAACACTGCTTTAAAAAGTGATGAAAGCGCACAAGCACGAGTTTCATTAAGCTTTACACACACTCATCAGGGCGAACACAAGCTTTATGAGGTTACACGTCAGTGGCAAGCAGAACAAGATGAAACATTAACGCTTACAATTAATGGAGTGCTAGACACTTCACTTAATAGCGAACAGGTGCAAGCTTTTTTACATGAGTTAGTGCCGCCGGGTATTGGGGATTTATTCTTTTTTGATGGTGAAAAAATTGCAGAGCTTGCTGAGGACGACACAGGCTCGTACTTGAAAGAAGCAGTACAAAAACTGCTTGGTATCGACATAATTAATCGCCTTGATTCTGACTTAGGTATTTACCTTAAAGGTTTGGGTGCAGAAGCAGCAGACAAAGAAACTATTAAAAAGATTAATACAGCCGAGGCCGAAAAAAAGGCGATATCAGTACAAGTTAATGAAGCCCAACAAAATGCCGACCATATCGGAGTTAAGCTTACTGAGCTTAAAACGCAAATAGCTTCTAAAGAGCAAAGCATTCAAGCGCGTGGCGGCGCTTGGGCAAAAACAAAAGTTCAAGAAGAAGCCAAAGTATCAGAGCTTATTGCACTTGAAAAAGAGCTTACAGCTAAAATTCGCCTAGAATTAAGTGGCTCATTACCAATGGCTTTAGCACCAACGGCAATGCAAAGCTTAATTGAGCAGTTAACAAAAGATCAAAAAATCAAACAAGCAAAATCGTTTGGCAATGAGTTGACCCAAGCTTTACCTGACTTAGAAGCTAAATTAGCAACACAATTTAGCACTCAAAGTAACGATATTATGGCAACGGTAAACAGTTATTTTGGCCAATTAGTTGCGCAAAGTAGTATGGAATCGCCGGAGCTGGATATTTCTGATTCTGAGTTTGCGCTTATTCAAGCACAAGTAACAGATGCTCAAAAATCACAGGCATTACTAAAAGAGCTAACACAAGCCCTTGAAGCTGTACAAAACAAGCTAAGTACTTTATCAATAAATATTGAACGTGCCCCAGATGCAGAAGAGCTTAAAGAGCTATACGAATCGTTACGAGATCTTGAAAAACAGCGCGATGCAATCAGCAAAGAGTACATTAGCGAATTGCTTAAAGCGAAAGAACTCAAAACGAAAGAGCTCGAGTTGGCAAAACGTTTAGAAAAGTTCTATGCAAAACTTAAAAATAAACACTCATCAGACAAAGCTGTAGAGCGAGTAGAACAAAGCCAAAACGTACTCCACGAGTTTAAAGAAGCGCTTACTTCACAGCGTGTTAGCCAGCTTGAAGAGCTATTTGTTAAGGCATACCGCAAACTTGCTCGTAAAGAAGATTTAAAGCTTTCAGCTAAAATTGACCCTAGCAGCTTTGATGTAAACCTTGTTGATGCGGAAGGCTCAGTGATTAACCGCAAATCAATGTCTGCTGGTGAAAAACAGATTTTTGCTTTTGCTATTTTGGAGGCGCTAGGTAAGCTTTCAGGAAAAGTGCTACCTGTGGTGGTAGATACCCCACTCGGAAGGCTCGATTCCAAGCATCGCGATAAGTTAATTAAGCACTACTTTCCAGAAGCCAGCGAGCAAGTAATTTTACTATCAACAGACACCGAGGTAGATGAAAGCTTCTACCAAGCTATTGAGCATAAGGTGTCTCACGCGTTCGAAATTGAATTTAATCAGCAAACAAGTAGCTCAACTCTTCGCGAGGGTTACTTTTGGGCTGAGCTTGCACAGGAGGCCGTATAATGCTCCCACAAACAATGTGGCTAAATAAAGCCGTTGAAGAGCAATTACAAACACTAAAAGGCAAAACAGGCGTTACACCAAACGTTGCTGCACGTATTGCTTTTTTTCGCTCTGTTGAAAAGGGCTTTGTATTTGATAAAGACACTGATTATAAGCTCTCAGGCAGCCTCAAGCTTGATAAACATACTTGGCTGGGTAAAACCCAGCAAGTGACTGAGTTGCTCCTAGAACAACGCTACCCGGAATATTCTGATAAAGAGTTACAGATGGCTTGGGCAGCGCATGTTGAGGATGGGGTATCTGCTATTAGAAACCAAAAAAGCATTTCTAACTTTTTGGGCTGTCTTTAGTTACATAGGTGCGCTATTTTAAGGCTCATTCAAGAGCCTTAAAAAATTTGTTGACAGCTTTAATTAAAAGCTAAATATTACTTTCGCAGCACTCAATAAATCTTCTGTTCTATTTGAGAGACTTTCTCGATTCCAAACAGGATAATTTTCAAAAGCTTTATTTAATAACACCTTACTATCATTGACCAAAAACTTATATTTCTCTTCATAAGATATATTCCCAAGAGATGAGTTCAACTGGGGGTCTAATAAAGTGATATTACCTATTTTATTTAAATCCTGTTCCATTTCAATATTTGCCGTTTTAGCATTTTGCGGGTAAATGTGTTCAAGGGTTATTGATGAGAACTCATATACTGCAGAATAATCAATATTTTTCTCTCTACCAGAAGCACCTTCTTTCATTCCATTTTGAAACCACCTCCAACTGTCTTCAATACCAAGTAAAAGGTACCTTAAACTTCTATTGTCTCCCTTTTTAGGGTCAATATATTCTAGATCTTTCAATCGAGAAATAAACTGCTCATCACTTGCATCTTTTATAAGTAATTCTCGTAAATCTTTTTTGAAGTTTTGTACTGTAAAACTGTCATCATTTAAATTCCTACAAGCTTTCAAATAACGAGTTGTAGCTAAATCAATTTTATTTTTACAGATATGTTTGTATCTAAAAAAGAAAATTTCTAATACTCTAACGACTTCATAAAATTGTGATTCTTTAAGTTGAGTTGCAGCTGCTAACAAGGGTATAGGGTGCGTGTGCTTAAGATTTTTGACTAAAACATTAATACGGTTGCGTTGCCATGCTGTTAATGTACTTTCACTGTAAGGCCACTCTCCATTAGTAATCTTATGAATCTTATTAAGCTCTTTATAAATAAGGTTCATTTTTTCAAAAACCTTTTCCGGCTTCACATTTGTATGACCAATAACTTTATCCATGAATTGATCATAAAAAGCTGAACTTTTGACTTTATCCCCAGTTAGGCCTGAATAATAATAACCTAAGAGCTTTTCCAACTGAGAGCCATATTCTTTATCTAAATCATCCCAAATTCTTTCCACATGATTAAAGATATGTTCAGAGTTTTTATCGTCGGCCATCCCAAGGGTTTTAGCTCTCAGAAGGTCTGTATGATTTAAACTTTCGCCTCTATCATTTATAACTTGGAACAATTTGTAAGCGTCAGCAACTTTACTAGTAATCATATGTATTACATTACAGCTTTCGTTGATCACTTTTTCAAGGGCATCAAGCTGGTCTAGCTGTTTATCAATTGTTGACTCAGATGTTAAGCTCTCTAAAAAGTTGTCTAATTCAATCTCAGCACTCTTTAATCTAATATGTGAATCTCTCTCAGGTTCCATGGGGGTACCTGAGACAAGACTGAAGAAAAATTCATCATCACGTCTAGATAGCTCCAGCCTTCTCACATACTCCGTCTTTTTATTTACAGATTTTTTATAGTTTATGTAGCGTTCTGTTAACTCTGTAATCTTTTCTGATATATATTCAGAAAACTCATTTGGTTTTTCATTTAAATTATAATATTTTTTTATCAAACAACTTGCTAGCAACATAAATGTTGTAAGCCTTTGTTGACCGTCAACTAACTGATTTACTCTTTCGTGACCACCAATACATTCTTCTTGAGCACAAACTAACGATCCAAAAAAGTGTTCTGAACTACTTTTATCATTTATTATGTTTTTTATATCATCAATAAAGTCATCTAATTGATTGTTTTTCCATGCATAGCCTCGTTGGTATTTAGGTACTCTAAAAACATTAGCGTCTCTAAATAACGCACCAATTGATTTATAATCAGGTTCTACCTTCAATGTAATTTCCTTTTATTTATTGTAAAGACATGAAATAGCACATAAGGGAGCAACAGCATCAAGCAACCCCCTTTTATAAGTTGCCTCAACTAGGGTGCGCACATTATCACCAAACCTTTCCGTTACTCGATTAACACCACGCTTATGTAGTTCTTTTCCTAATGGACCTAATTGTTTATAAGTGGTCATATAGTCAATTACTTCTTGCTTGTGAGCAGGTGTCGTGTCATACCACTCGCGTAACGTAACAACCTCGGCATCACGTTTAGCCCTTTCAACCATTTGAATATATGCAACAACTTCAGGCGACTTGCGGCTCAATTCTTTTTTCTCTATGACTACTGAATCATTCATCTTTAAGTAACTCCCAAAACGCTTTATCTTTAATTCGCTTAATTTGCTTTTCACCGTTGATATAGAGGCTGGTATGCTTTTCTAGCTCGCGTATGTTTTTCATCAGTAGCTCTTGCTCTGATTTATCATCCACATTGAATATGCCTTTAATATCTTGATTTTTAATTTGCGCTACGCGGTGCACAATCCAGCTTAAAATGTACGCAGAATAGTCGTTTTCACCGGTTTTAAAATGGGTAATATCTTGTGTTGATAAGATGACACCAACACCGTATTCACGGCCTTCTTTTAAGATTTTGCGAAGGCTTGGAAAGTTCTGCGACATAAAATTGTCTGCTTCATCCACCAGCACAAGTTTAGTTACTTGCCTAAAGTCACCTTGCACTTCGGGCTTTCCTTGTTTTTGCATTTGTGAGTAAAACAAATCAAGCGTAAGTGCTACCACTAAGTTTTGCACTTCGCTTGGATAACCCGCCAGCTCTACAACCGTAATGCCATCTACTAGGTCGTAAAGCGACATACACTTGGTAGTATCATCTTCAAATACTTCAAGCTCACAAACACTTTCTAGTGCAGCATAAAGCGAATCTTCAGCTGGCTCACTATCTAAAAATAGCGCCCAAAGGTCTGCCATTGTTGGTGCAGCTTTGTGCCATGTTGATTTGTCAGATTTATGAATCCCCGCAAGGTCGTAGGCTTCACCTATAAGCTTTCGTAATTTAAGCTGTTGCTTAGTGCCTAAGTTGAATGCTTTACCCATCGTTTCCGAGAAGCCACGAGCAGTGTGAACAGGCAACATTGGTGTATCGCCAAACAAACTAAGAGGGTTGTACGGGAGCTTATGCAAATTAAACTTCTTGCCACTCGTAGCATTTAAAAATTTATCATCCACATAATCTGACTTGTAATCAAAAATCAAAATACCAATCGGTTTACCCTCTACATTTTGATGTTGATTTCGATAAAGCTGAGTTACTACAGATTTAGTACATTGGGTTTTACCTGTTCCCATTGTGCCTATAATGCCTGAGTTGGTATTCATAAACTTGGCGGTATTTGTAGGCTCCCAATACACAGGCTCATTATTTTGCATAACATGGCCAACTAAAACTTTTAACTCTTCTGCTGGAGCGGGTTGCGTATTAATTGATGATATGTTCTTTTCAATGACCAGACTGGAGGTGTCTGCAGGCCGTACCTCAGTTTTTTCTTGGTCAACTTCGATACTTACATCATTGAGTTTATATTTTTTAAGTAAATCTATTTCTCTATTTATAAACGTAAGCTGCTCACAATAATTACCGGGATATTCTTCTCTAGCTTGTTGCTTAAATTCTCTAATAGTTTTTACTGAATCAGGTATAATTAAACTATCAATTTCACCAAAATATTTTACCTGTCGTTTAATTTCTCGGATTTGGGCCCCAAAGTCTTCAGCATATTTGTCTGCAGCGAAATCTTTGATGGCTTCTAATGACCAACTAGGTACATTATCAAAGGTTAAACTCTGCAGAGTTAAATATCCCTCACTTTGCTCATTTACAAAAATATCAAACATTTCAGGATCATCAAAATATGCAGTTTTAGCCCACTCATAAATTTTAAGTGTAACTTCTTTCGGTATACCTGTTTGCTCTTGTAGCGGAGCTAGCAAAGCACCTTTATCATCGGTCGTGTTGCCTGTAACAGATTCTAGCTCGTCTTCACTAGTACTCTTTGGAGATTGCTCTATTACAGCGCTTTTATCTTGCTGGTGATTATTACTATAACCGCCATGTAAATAATCAGCGTTTTTTGTTTTATGTTCCGCTACAAGGTTATCAACTACATGATTGTTACTTTTAAATAAATTGAATGTATTTTGATTTAATGAGTTTAAAGCATCTAATAGTTTCTTTTTGAAAGCTTTAAACTCTAAAATCATTTCTCTACTTACACCGCTTTTCCATTCTAAGCGCTCAGTAGATATAGTAAGCAGATCATTAACTATTAAGGGCTTTTTATAGAATTTTGTAATTATTTCAATAATTAGCTGACACTTTTCCGGAACTATGAGTTTAGAAACAAGAGTTTGTGGAGTTAAAGCTTCACTTTCTTGGTGATTATTTAATTGATCAACTTGATTTAAAGGTTTTGTATTTTGAAATTGTTCATTTGCGATATTTAATCTTGCTTTATAAATTTTTTGCAATCGTTTCAGATCCCTCAAATGACAAGGCTGAACTCTATGTAATCTAATAAACCATGATTCATCAAGCTCTAAAAGCTCTTCGATAGTTAACGTACGTCCTTTAGCTTGTTTGATTCTATCAATAATAAACTTAAACTCGCTATTTGCTTCTTCGGTGTCTTTTAAGAGCGTTGTTGATAAATACTTTTTAGTATTAATCGGTGTTGCTGGTTTATTACTTTTTAAACTCTTTTCGCTGACTGGATTAATACCACCTAAGTTTATACCTAGTTGTTTTTTTAAATATTTGAGCTGATCAATATAGTTAGATTGATACTTCCCTTTAGCAACACTTTTAAGTTTTACATAATTTAATATATCTGTTTTATTTGATAACGCTACGATTTCAATATAAGCATTAACTTGAGCATCATAAGTACTATTTATTTCAGTACCTTTGACACCTTCTGAAATAATTAACTTTAAAATGCTATTTGAGATGTCTACTGGAATTTTGTTAGATATTTTTAAATTTAACTTAGCTATAAGGCGCTCTATTGCTCTATTCGTCAATACGCCTTTTTGACTAGTAACTTCATCGATTGTAGGGTACTCATTATCATTACTTTTCCCACTTTCTGAAGCTTGGTTTTTAAAAATATCTTCCTCTACAACCTCAGGTATAACTTTAGTTTTCTTTAAAGGTTCAATAGCTAATTCTTTTTTGAAGACAATATCTATAGGTTTAGTTTCAGCGTTTAAAATGTACTTTTCATCTATATATGACAAATACTCAGGGCTAATATTCTTAAATAGCTCCTGCAAAGGCGTGCTTATAAATCGATTTAAGTTAGCACTTGGTAGTATGATTTGCAGAATATCGTCTTCAACGATATATTCTTCTTTGGCAAAGTCGGCATTTTCAAAAAATGCCATCATAAAGCCTTGCGGGTAGTCAGCTAAATCAGCAACTTGGTAATCACCTTGTAACCACCACTCACGATTGTTTTGTAGTTCGCTAAAGTAATCACTCTCGTATACTTTATATAATTCAAACTTATCAACTTGCATTAATACTTGACGAATAAACAAGCCTCGGTATAAATGCCCTGCTAAGTCGTCACGGCCAAATAGATTTTCGACCAAATAGCGCTTTAACTCTTTAGCTTGTTTAACGCCTTTATCATGATTACGTTGCTGGCCAATTTTTACTTCGAGCGGTAACAAATACATTTTTTGCTCTTTGAAACCAACAAACAATACATCATCTGAAATCGCGCCGCTTTTAAAACCTTGGGCAAAGCGCGAAAAATCACTTTCACTCATTTTTAAACCAACATTACCTGCTACGCGTAGCATTTCGGCCACGCTCATTGGTACCCAGGTAATATCGCTTTGGTGTAATAGGCAGTTAATGTACTTATAAGCGCCAATGATACTTTTTTTCTCTTTCCGCTCGTTATCATTGCAAGTGATCATTTTAAGCAACCACTCGCCATTAAAGGCATTAAACTCATCAATTAAGCCTTTAACACCTTGCGAAAGTACTTGGTCGTATAAATCGCGGCGCTTTGTTACGGTGATTGCATCGTAATTAGCTGAATTCGAAAAGTTGTCTGAGTAATGTATTAGTACGGCATCTTTTTGCGATTTAAAAAAGTCGAGCGTTACTTTTGGATCAATAATTACTGTCCAAACAGAGCTCTCATATACATCTTCAAGTAACTCGGTAAGCTTGCCTGCTACTTTTAATGCTAAGCCATTATTGGTCTCATACTTTTGCCCACACCAAGCTGCTTTGGCAAGATTATTATATTGACTGCTCAGTTTGAGGCTTGGGTTATTATCTAACGCTAAATTCTGCAAACCGTATGTTGTAAGGTAAGTGTTTTGCTCGTTATAGGCGGTTTCTCCTGCTAATAAACCATGGCATGCAACACCCGATTTTTCTGTTAACACATCAACAGGCGTTGGCTCAACACTTGTGTCGTTACGAACAAAACTAATGTGCGCATAAGCAAAGTCAAGTTCACTTTCTAGTTTGAACTTACTGTAAGTTATACGGTTTTTAAGCATATCTGCTATGGCATCAGCTTTGTCTTTTTCACCAGTAAGCTCTGCAAGTTGCTTTAACTCATCGTAACTTGGCGCATCGGCAAACTCATCAAAGTAAGTACGCTGAAGTGATTTATCGAATAAGTTTACATGGATCCGATTTGCATCGTCTGGTGTTTGTTTTTTTAGATAATCAACTAACCCTAAAAACAATGCTTTGTTATCGGCATTATTAATTGAGTTGATATGCAGAGTTTCTTTTTTGCCCTTACTAAATAGCACATCAAACGCTTTAGCAAACTCGCTTGCTTTTTGTCTTACCAGTGGGCGTACATAACCTAAACTAACATCTTTATTTGCAACTAGATTACACCACATACGATTCTCAGGCAGAGCTTGGTTGTATGCAAAACCATCTTTTGCGTGCCAAACAAAAGGTAATAGTCCTTCCGCATTTAAGCGTTTTAATGTGGCTTTTGGTAATGTATTAAAGCTTTTGTCGTTTTCATCACTCGCTTTAGTTACTAATTGAGTAAAGTAAGCTAAGCATAGTGGGTGATATGGCGTTATAAACTCTTGCTCTTCAAACTCTGCGGTACCAATATTTACTAGCATGCTAGACTCAGGCGAAAGTAATACTTTGGTTTCTATTTTTTCTATTTCGCTTAAATAGCATTCAACCACATTTTGCGCCAAGCTTGTAAACTGTTGCCCCCAAGAGCATGTACTTATTAGCGCTTTACGAGCATCTAGATAATCAAATAGTGCACTGTAAGCGTTATATAGTGATGGGTGGGTATTTTCGATATCGTTTAGCATTAATTGAGGTCGCTGCCCCACTGTGGTTGCTAGAGCCCTATTATCTTGTAGTTCTGCTTCCCATTTTAATAGCGTTTTACGCAAACCTTTAGGTGTTAGGTCTTTACCATCTAGTACCACTTTCTCTTTTGCACGATTATAAAGGCCGTTAAAATCATCGTTATATAGTCGGTTAAATAAATTGGTATCTAAAACTAATGGCAAAGATAGGCTGTCTGATGACACTGCGCCATCGACCTCAAAATTCAAAATACTTTCGCCATTTTGGACGGCAAAGGTAAGTGTATCGGTTTCATTTGCGAACTCTGCAAAATCAACTGCTTGAGTTTGTTGTACCAAAAATGTTTGATTAGACTGACTTACCTTAGCTGTACTGCCCTGCTCTGAGACTTTAAGCATCCCCGCATTAGTTTGCAGTGTAATGAGTTGTTTTCGTGGTACAAGTAAAAAGCTATCAGCCAAGCCCTCAAGGAAAAATGCCCCTTTTGGTAACACAAGGACCCGGTATTTAAACCTCTCTTGCGGCTTTTCTCGTTTAAAGTCAACGCTAAAGTAAAAAGGCTGCCCTGAGAAAGAGCCTATAACTTCAACGACACTATGCTTTGCTGAGCGGTTATTTACATCTAGCGTAATTGGCTCTTTTGTGTGTTGCAGTTTTAATTCATTTTTTAAAATCTTGCCGCCAGTGAAGTAAGACTCTAATTTAAACTCAGACTCTCCCTCTGGCATTTCAATGATTAGGTGCCTTTCTTTTTTATTTTCACGAGCAATAAAAGTAAAGTTTTGCGCAATTTCTTTTTCAAATGAAAGTAGGTTTTCTTTGTTATCTCTACGCTCTTTTAAAATTGCGCCAAAATCTAGATCTTGCCAGTTTTTATTATCACCAAAGTGCTCTGATACAAACTTTTCACCAAGGTCTAGATCACCCAGTTTCTCTACTAGCTCTTGTGGGTATTTTTCAACGAGTTCACTGATGTTTTCAAATAGCTGATGGTTTTGTGATAATCGCTTATCTATTTGTGCAGTATCACCCCAACCAATTATTGTGTTGTCGTTAAATAGGCCTAGCTCACGAAATTGAATAACGCCATCTTCAAGTGCTTCAAAGAGCTCGCTGAAGCCGAACATTGTTGCACCATCTTCAATTATTAATTTAAAGCGATGTTCAAGTAAGCATTGAGAAATTTGATCCGTACCACTAATTGATGTGATCAATTCACTTAAAGAGTGCTTTATTGTAGAAGGGTGCCAAACTTCACCTACATTGCCTAAGTCTCTTGCAGAGTTAATCAAGGTATCTAAGTACGAGTTGTGTACGACAAGTAAAATGCAATCACCCAACTCTCCATCTTGGCTGGATATTAAATCGCGCAGGTGCGAAATATAGTTTTCACTTAGGCCATTTTCAGATTCACTGTGTACGACTGGAATGAGCTTTTTATCAGCTAGAGATAGAGCTTTAAATTGCTGGTTAATATCTGCTGTTACTATTTCTACAGTCGTGTCTGCCTTTCTTAATAAAGCTTCATATAAGTTTTGACTATTTGAGCTATCCGGTGAGCGAAATTGAAAACGACTTTCGCCTTCAAAGCCCTTAGCTGCCCACTTACAAAAGTGCTCGACTAAAAAGTCTTCATATAGTTTTTTTGACATATACTGCATCCCCGCTGTCACTCATTCGCTCAACATTACCCATGCGCTCAAATAGGTCTATTAAACATTCTTCACTACTTTTATCAAAAAATACGCCACGGTTTTGAAACTCAACTAACAGCTCATGAAGTCTTAGCTTTTCTCTTGAGCCAATTGAGATATTGGTAAGTAATAAAAGGTAGTCCTGATTTAAAACAAGGTATGAACCAGCTCGCCCACGACTTTGTTCAAAAGGCTTAATCAAGGTTTCACGTGTCGCTTTTACAAAATTATTAAAGGCTGTTTCACGTGTAGCCCCTTTCTTAAACTGCTCAGTAAATAACTTTATTAGGCTTGTGATGGCTTGATCTATATTTTCTGCCGGTAGTAGCTCACTAGTTAATTTACGGTCTTCATGAAACTTAGCCGCATAGTTGTTAAGCGCATCAATATCATTACTTGTTAATTCACCAACAAGTTCCCACAGCGGCACAATTGATGATTTAGCGTCTTGCAAGCTCTCGTTTAAAGCAAGATAGGGAAATAAAGCATAACTAGATTCAACAACTTGTTTGTGCCCATGAAGCTGCAGCTTTGTACGCTCTTTACTTGCTTTTTCGCTATCAAGAATGAAATAACATGGCTTAACTTCTGGTTGGCTCGACCAACCACGTACATTGAGTGCAAGTTGTGCGGTGTATAAAAAACCATATAGCTTTAAAAACGACTTAATATTCTGTAAAAAATGCTCTGGGTAACCTACTAAAAACTCTAAGTCTTTTTGAAAAAACTCACTCAGTTCAGGTAAGTATGGCTTGTTAAATTTCTTTAGTTTTTGACTTTTTTTAGTAACCAGAGGCGAATCAAATACAGTTTTGATTTCTCTTTCTAAAAAGTTTAAGTGTGACTCTGGTGGCTGAGTTAGTTGTAAATCGCCCAACAGGCCAACTAAAAAAGCTGTTAAACGCTCATCACCCGCATTGCTACTTTCTGGGTTTAATACTTTCAGAGCTTGCATTTCTGGCGAAATATTGAGTACTTGCTCGTTGTCGAAGTACATTTTCTCAATAATATGCCAAAAAGGCTCACCATCAAGTTTGTTTGTAATTTGAGTTTTACAAAGCAACTTAAAGTCATCTAGCGAATTAATCGTTTTCTCTAGCTCTATGTTATGCAATGACTTGATAAAAAAGCCAACAACGGTTTCCCATTCATACTTATTATTTGCACTGTTGGCTGAAACAGGAAAATAGCTAGCTGCACTGTTATTTTTAGGTTTTAATTGTTCAACTAATGGCATTGCTTATCCCTCACTTACCATTATTTCTTCGTCATCTAACTCTAAGAGGTACTTTTGCCCATCGCCGGTAATGACCAACTCATTTGACGATTTAGCTTCTTGAATAATTTCACTGGCTAATTCATCCAATAGAATAACTGAGTTTTTGTCGTGCTTATTTGGGCGATAGCCATTATTAATATTCATTAACAACGCTAATAAGTTGATGTTTATTGGCAAGGTAAATTTTGTGTTTTTCAACTTGAGTCGCGCATTAAAAAAAGCACTACTCGATGTTGTATTCAACTTAACTTCGGCTAAATCCATTGATAAATCAGCAGGAGCAGCCACTTGGTACTCGCCAAAATCTGACAGTAAGAAGTACTTCTTACCTAGTTTAGGTGCGTTTCTATTTATGTAAGTTCTAATTGCTGCAATTAATATTTCGCGATAAAAAGCTTTTATTTCACTTTTTTGCTCTGGTGTATCTTTGAAATCTTTATGGAGCTGATAAATTTCAATGTATTTATCAATCAAAGTAGCACTGAAGTCAGGTTTGAATTGTTTATGGAAGTCGTTAGCAAAATCTTCATATTTAAGAACATAAAACAACCTTAAATATTGCGCACCGGTATTTAAACCACAAATTCCAAAGGTTTGAAGAGCATCTTTAAATGCCTGGAATTCTTCATTTGGCAAGTTTAAGTCATAGGCAAGAATAAAACGGTCGATTTCTTTTGTTCTTAAGTTTGCAGGATCAAAATCTTCAATCTTATTTGCAAGCTCATTGTCACCGCCTGCAAATAAGTTATCAAACAAGTAGCCATCTGAAACCAAAAGTTCATGAATAAAATCGAGTAACGCACGCGCAGTTAAAAACTGGTCTCTCATTAATCTCGCTTTAAATAGTAAATCAACAATTACGCGTTGTACTGATGGGATACTCAGAAGCTCAAAGTTTGTGATAATACGTTGTGAGCCAAAATCATTTAGTTGTTTTTCTTTTTCGACTAGTTGCCTGATTATATTGTCATTTGGCTGGGTAATTCGCTCTAATAACTTTTGCGCAAATTCTGAGTCGTAGCCATGCACGTGGATTGCAAACTTAGGATAATCTTCAAAGTTAATAAAGATAATGTCTTCAGTTATTGATTTACGATCAGTTAAGTAGCGAGCTATAACAGCTTTAATATTTTGATCTTTACCTTCCTCTGCATAATTGCCCATCATGCCTGCATTGATGCCTACAACAAGAGGTGTTGATCCTTGATTGAATTTTTCAAAGACTTTGTCGAGGGTTTCAATAGCAGTACCTTGAGGATCAAAGCTATGAGTAGCATCTAAGTGGAAGTTAATTCGTTGACCGTATTGTTGCTTTGCTTTGGTTAATAGTTCTGATTTACCATCACCACTACTACCACATAAAAATAGAATTTTTTTATCATTTGCACCAAAGCTCGAAATAGCTTTATTTACTGCTATCTCAATTGGCATTTGGATGTACAGGTATGACTTGATTTCATCAAGTAGAGACTGACGCTGAGCGTTTCTTTCTGTAGAAACAGCGTAAGGTGAAGACTTTGATAAAACGCTGAGTGCTTCTTTTAAGCGCATAAACTAAATCCTGTTACTGCGGCTTAAATGAATAAACCGCTCCATGGTTATTTCTTGATACTAAATGACGAGCCGTTAAGCCAGCATTAAGTTTAGGAACAATCTAGCATGAATAACCATGAAAAATATAGGTTTTTTCGATGAATGAAATAATAACTCTAATTTATTGAAGAGGATTTTAGTGCGGAAATGCACTGCAATGGGATACAATCAGTTTTCAAGTTTTGTTTTATCAGACTAAAGAACTATCAAAAACTTGAGCAATTTTTAAAAATAACCACGTGTTATTGAGCTTTAAGGATATCAAGCTCTATGCAAATACCTAATATTGAATTTCATCTCCCGATTAGGCGGTTACTGGAAGCAGTAGCCACTTCAAACGTGGAGATAAAATATGAAAAAATCGCGCTCATTAAGGCGTCATCATTACGCTAGATTAAAGAGTAAAGTTGTAAACCAAACTTACTTTGGTCATAGCAAAAACGATTGGCGTTGTGCACTTGAAAACAAAATTGGTTTTTATGCTAACACTGCAAAGTGCACTTCTTCGGCACTTAGCTCAAACCCAAGAAACAATAAATGGAATTCAAAAAAGCATCAATTAACGCTGCAAGAACGCAGAAGTGAACTTGATGCAAAAGAGTTTAATTACTAAAGCTAAAAGGTCGGCAATTGCCGACCTTTTTTATTATTTGCGCTAGAGTTAAGCAGCCAAACGACTATATCGTTCTTCTGTGCAGAATGGCGTTTAGCCATGTTTCTGTGGCACGCTCAGGGCGTTGATCGGCGCTTTGCCATGACTTGAGGATAAACAGGTCGGTGCCTTTAATAATGCTCTCAAGGGCTTGTTCGTTTAGGTCGGTAAATTCGCGACCGTTGTGTTCGCGCTCGCCGTCGCCGTATTTAAACGATACATACACGATGCCTTGTGGCTTTAATGCGCGGGCAAGGTTATTGAATGCGTCGGTTAAATCGTTTTTTGCTACGTGAATAAGGCTTGCGCAGCACCAAATGCCGTCGTATTTGGCAACGTCGTTTAGCTCTAGAAAGCCGCTTACTGCTACGTCTTGGTTTAAGTATTCTGACGCCAGCTTTGCCATAGCTGGGCTGATATCGAATGCATCTACGCTATAACCACGCTCTTTAAAGATGAAAGCGTCGCGGCCAGAGCCACAACCGGCATCGAGTAAAGCGCCTTTTTTTGGGATCAGCGGTAAGAACTCGTCATAAAGTTCATTGAGGTCTACATCGAGTGTGGCATCGACAAATGCTTGCGCATTTTGGTTGTAGTATTCGACGGTTTTGGATGCCATTTTACTTCCTTTATATTGGCAAGATTGCTTGGCGCTAAAATACCATTAAAGCTAGGTAACGCAAAGGATGAAATGTGATTTTAGATGCTAAGAATCAACGCTTTTAGAATGGATATTAGAAGTTAGTTGGAGAGAGGAAGAAGGTTGTAGTTACGAGGTGCGAGGAACGAGATGCGAAGGACGAGGTGCGAGGGACGAGGTGCGAGGTTTTATACTTTTAACTCAACAACATTGCACAATTGGCAATTTGCTAGCACTATTATGTATTAAGAAGACTTTAGTCTGAGGTAAGCATGCACGACAAGCAAACTCATTGCCAGCCAACAGGTTGCAATAACTGTAAAGACAAATTAGAACTTGGTTTTGATTTTACAATGGCTTTTCAGCCAATTATTGATTGCACCGATAAACATATTTTTGGCTATGAGGCTTTAGTTAGAGGGCCTAATAATGAGTCGGCTTATTCTGTTATCTCACAAGTTAACGATGAGAACCGTTATACCTTCGACCAGCTTTGTCGTATTAAAGCTATTTCGCTTGCAGCTAAGCTGAAGCTTGATTCTATTTTGAGTATTAACTTTTTACCTAACGCGATTTACAAACCTGAGCGCTGTATTAGAACAACCCTTGAAGCTGCTAAGCAATATGACTTTCCGGTAGAACAGATTATGTTTGAGTTTACCGAGGTTGAAAAGGTTGAAGACAGTACGCACATCAAACGTGTTGTTGAGTATTACCAATCACTCGGGTTTATTACCGCAACCGACGACTTTGGCTCTGGGTACTCAGGTTTAAATTTATTGGCTGATTTTCAGAGCAATATTATTAAGCTCGATATGGAGCTGATACGCGATATTCATTTAAATAAAGCACGACAAATCATAGTGAACCATTGCATTGCTATGTTTGAAGAGCTCAACATCACTGCCCTTGCCGAAGGCATTGAAACAGTTGAAGAGTATCAATGGTTGCGCCAAGCCGGCGTAAGTTTAATGCAAGGGTATTTCTTCGCTCGCCCAGGGTTTGAGAGCCTACCAGAAGTTGATTTTAGTAAGTTGGGGTAAGTCCGAGTAACGAGAATCGAGTTGCGACAAAACAAGAGCTTTCAGCCGTAAGCCCTCAGACGCATGAAGACATTAGGTGCTAGGTGCTAGGCGCTAGGACGCGATGTAAAATCGCTGCTACCTCGCATCTCGCATCTCGCATCTCACATCTCGCATCTCGCATCTCGCATCTCGCATCTCGTAACTTTACTCTTCCCCCTTGTAGCTTGTAGCTTGTAGCTTGTAGCTTAAAACTTATAACTCGTACCTTGCTAACTTCTTCCAGTATTTAATCGTATTTGTATTATAAATTTTTATTTAGGATGCTAGGCTGAATATTCTTTAAGCATATTGAGAAAGGATAATGATGTTTTTACGCATACTGTTAGTCTCAGCACTTGTTTTATGGTCTTCTGCAAGCCTAGTCTCTAAAGAGCAGGCTCTTAGTTTTGATGCTGAGTTAAGCAATTATCAATACGACTTACCTGTACAGTTTTTTAATTTTTCGTCACAAAATACGCCATTAAAAATGGCTTACTCTTACCTTAAATCAAGTAATAATATGCCAACCGTTGTGCTCATGCATGGCAAAAACTTTAACGGTCATTATTGGACCAATACTGCCAAATACCTTAATAGCAAAGGCTATGGTGTATTGATCCCAGATCAAATTGGTTTTGGTAAATCATCAAAGCCTGCCGATTATCAATTTTCGTTTGCTGTATTAGCCAATAACACTCATCAGCTAGTGTCATCTTTAAATATTGAAAACCCTATTGTACTTGGCCACTCAATGGGCGGCATGCTAGCAAGCCGTTACAGCCTAATGTTTTCTAGCCAAGTTAGTAAACTCATTTTGCTAAACCCAATTGGTTTAGAGAACTATTTAAATTATGTGCAATACAAAGACACCGATTTTTTCTTTAAAAATGAATTGGCTAAAACACCTGAAAAGGTTATTGCTTACCAGAAGAAAAACTATTACGACGGTAAATGGAATAGCTCTTACGAGCAATTAACCCATTTTATTAGTGGTCAAATTCAAGGCCCTGATCATAAGCATATGGCGTGGGTTAATGCTAAAACCTACGATATGATTTTTACGCAACCCGTCATAACGGAGTTTGATCAGTTAAACATGCCTGTGTCTTTAATTATAGGCACCCGCGATAGAACAGGCCCTGGCCGCAATTGGAAAAAAGCAAATGTTGACCATGAGCTTGACCGTTACGATAAATTAGGCAAAGCCGCGGCAAATATGATCCCAAAATCGCAATTAATTGAATTAGACGATATTGGCCACCTACCTCACATCGAGGATTTTGAACGCTTTAAAGGTGCATTAGACAAAGCGTTATCATTTTAATTTTGGTCGCGCGAAACAAGTTTCACGCCTACGGTGTAACAGCGGTTTTATCCCGCGTCATCAGGTGCTAGGTTCTGGGTGCTAGGCGCTAGGACGGGATGTTAAATCGCTGCTACTTGTTCGGCGTTAAAACGCCTCCTACATCTCGCAACTTTCTCCTCGCATCTCGCAACTTTACTCTTTCCCCACTTTTAGTACCGTTTTTGTGAAAAATAACAACTTATTCGTTGATGTAGTTACAATTTATCTGTAACTTGTGTCGCCCATTTCGCTACGCACGACTATAATATTAAGCGAAATCAACATTTTCATACTAAATACTAGGGATACACAATGAAAAAACTTCCTATTGCATTGGCTCTATGTGCTGCTTTTGTGTCTGCAAACACAATGGCAGAGGTTCGCATAAACGGCTTTGCTTCTATTGTTGGCGGTAAAGCCCTTGACGACGACGCTACTCTTTACGGTTACGATGACGATATTTCGTTTAAAAACGAAAGTATGTTCGCATTACAGCTTTCTGCAGATTTACAAGAAAAGCTGAGCGCTACGGCACAAATTGTGGCGCGTGGTAGTGATGATTTTGATGCTGAATTTGAATGGGCTTATTTAACTTATGAGTTCAGCGATGAGCTACAAGTAAGTGCTGGTAAAATGCGCGTGCCTTTTTACCGTTATTCAGACTTCTTAGACGTTGGTTACACTTACCGTTGGGTTCGTCCGCCGCAATCTGTTTATAACCTTCCATTTTCAACGTATGAAGGCCTAAGCCTGTTACATAACACGCAATTAGGTGATTGGGATTCAACCGTTCAAGTTATTTACGGTAGCTTCGATGGCAACATTGCTGTGGTATCGGTTAATGGCGATACAGAGCTTAATGATATTGCTGGTATCAACTGGACGATGAGCTATGACTGGTTCAGTGCTCGTGCTGCGTACTTTGTAGCTGATACAACAATTGCAATTGAAAACGACACCGATGCAGGTGTTGCACTTAATGGCCTTGAGCAAACTCTTCGCGCTGCGGGCTTTGTTGATCAAGCAGATGATATTGCGGTAGACGAAGATGATGGTTCTTTCTTCGCTGTGGGCTTTTCAATTGATTACAACGACATTTTGTTTGATGCGGAATACACTGAGTTTGAAGTAGAAAACAGTGCTCTTGCTAAACAAACTCAATACTACACGTCTGTTGGTTACCGTATGGATGAGTGGATTGTGCACTTAACTTACGAAAATAACGACGACAAACACGATAGCAATCGCTACAACGCGCTACCTGCAGTACCTGCTTTAAACGCGGGTATTAATCAGGTGCTTGAAGGCGTTAGAGCAAAAAGCAATGTGTATACCATTGGTACTCGTTATGACTTCCACCCATCTGCTGCATTAAAAGTAGATTTCAGCCGCTTTAAAGATGACATTTCAGATACAGAAACCGACGTTGTTGCTGTTGCTGTTGATTTAGTTTTTTAATTGGAGCTCATGATGAAAAAATTATTAATCGCTACAGCAATGACTCTTTGCTCGCACGCTGCATTTGCTGAGGTTGCTGTTATTGTAAATCCTGCAAATGGCAATGCTATTGATGAAGGAACAATCAAAAAGATTTACCTTGGCAAGACAAAATCGTTTGACGATGGCACTAAAGTAAACCCGGTAAACCAAGACGGCAACAGCGTAAGCGATGAGTTTAACGATAAGGTGGTTGGTAAGTCGGGCAGCCAGCTTAACGCTTATTGGTCAAAACTGGTATTTACCGGTAAAGGTACGCCACCTGAGAAACTAGCAAACGATCAAGCTGTTATTGATTTTGTTGCAGCCAACGGCGACGCCATTGGTTATATCGATGCAGCAAAAGTAACTGATAAAGTTAAAGTAGTCGGTACTTTTTAAGTCTTTACTTTCATTAATAAAAAACCAGGCAATTTAAATGTGCCTGGTTTTTTATTCGCTTAAATTACTCAATTTTAAATTTAGCTGTGGCGTCGAGCAACGAATCAGAAAGGTAATGAAGGTTTTTCGCGACATCACGTACCGCCGACAATGAATCCATTGTTTCTTCAAACGACATATGCATATTCGACACGTTCTCAACAACCATACTAGCAACTGATGTTTGCTCTTCGGTGGCTGCGGCGATTTGCGAATTCATACCGTTAATTTCTAAAATCTGCTCAGAGATTTTATCAATCGATTGCCCTGTATTTTCTGCTGCTTCGGCATTGTTTGTAGCCATATCACGAGCCGAATTCATAGCATTTACCGCATGGCTTGCTGCGGTTGTCAAAGTTGAAAGCAGCTCCCTGATTTCGTTAGTTGAGTGCGACGTTCTTGAGGCAAGCTCACGTACTTCATCTGCTACAACCGCAAAGCCACGGCCTTGTTCACCTGCACGCGCAGCCTCAATAGCCGCATTTAAAGCAAGCAAATTGGTTTGCTCTGCAATCGAGGTAATTACGTTTAAGATTTGAGTCACATTTTTAGTGTCATTTGCCAGCTGGTTAATTGTTGATGCCGCTTGGTTAATCTCATCACTTAATGTTTTTGACTCAGTCACAGAGCGCTGTATTTGCGTTCTGCTTTGCTCAACTTCGCGCTCGGCTGTTTGTGCAGCTTGTGATGCATTTGCCGCTGAATGAGAAATATCAGCAACACTTTGACGCATTTCTTCCATCGACTGTTTAACGATTTCGGCATCTGATGTTTGTTTGGTTGTTGCGCGCTCTGCACGTTCCATACCTTGTACAAGTCGCGTTGAGTTCTCCATTAATGGTTCACAAACCGCTATTACCTCAAGTACCGCAGCTTTTAACAGCTGTATAAAAGCATTAAAGTTAATTGACACTTGGCCAATTTCATCTTTAGCGTGAACTTCAAGTTGCGTACTTAACGAGCCTTTACCGTCAGCTAATAGACGTAAGTTATTTGCCGCAGCACTTGCTGATGAGCCAATTCCTCGAGCAATCCAAATTGAGGTAGCAATAAGCAGAATCAGTGACACTACAGACACAATAAGCATTAAGTTTAGTGCATTGTCTGAACGGGCTTTAGTTGCTTGCACTAGTTCAAAAAAGCGGTCGTCTGCACGGGTTTGTGCACGTTTAAATCCCGCTAAAACAGCCTCATATTGCTGTGTTTTTTGCTGTGCTTGCTGCTGAATTTTACTAAAGTCAGCAGTGCCATCGATCATTGAAGTGGCGATCATCGACGAGGTTTGTGCATAAAGCTCTAATTGTTTTTTGGTATCGGCATGCACATAGCTGTCGTTAATGCTGATGATGTTTTTTAGATTTTCATTAATCTTTTTATACGTTTGTGAAGCACTATCGACTAAGTCTGACTCACCAAACGTGACTGCTTGAGTGTATAACTCATCTAGTTTTTCGAGTAATGCTACATTTTCTGAAGTAAGTTTTACTACCTGATAAGACGACTTTTCTAACTCGTCGAGCGAGATTTTATTGTCATTCATCGCGATATAGTTCGTCACCACGATAATGACAAATGCCGTTATGGCAATGCATGTTATAGCGTGTATTTTTTTTGTGATGCTCAAATTGTTGAAAGAAATACCTGCAGACATTGAATCCACCTTTGTTGTCATATTACTTAGTATTATCGCCTGATTTCCCTAAAGTATTAACTATATTTATATATTTTCAGGTTTTTTTCGTAATTTGTTCTGTTTGGAGGAGGTCTTGTAGGAGGTACTTCAGTGCCGAACCAAAAATAAATAAGAGCGTTCAGCCTTCAGCTCTTAGACGCGCGAAACAAGTTTCACGCCTACGAATGAAACATGGGCGCTAGGTGCTGGGGTCTGGGCGCTGGGTGCTAGGACGCTATATGAAATAGCTGGTTTCTAGTCGTTAGACGTCAGATATTAGATGTCAGGCGTGCTGCGGGGTTGGTTAGTTCGAATG
>NZ_LKDX01000045.1:0-31618 GCF_001401795.1 Pseudoalteromonas sp. P1-26
AAGGAGAGACTTGAACTCTCACAACCGAAGTTACTGGAACCTAAATCCAGCGCGTCTACCAATTCCGCCACTCCCGCATCATTCGTACTTAAAGTACTGGTAGTTATTTTAAACTCTTCATTGAGCAACAAAAAGAATGGTGGCTAAGACGGGATTTGAACCTGTGACCCCATCATTATGAGTGATGTGCTCTAACCAACTGAGCTACTTAGCCATCTTTTTTGTTAGCACTTCATCGCTGAGTGCGGGGCGTATTATGCTGATATGACCTAAATCCGTCAACACCTTTTTTGCAAAAAAATGCTTATCAGTGTTTGTTTGCATTAAAATTAAGCTAAGTGGCGAAATTTCATTTAAATTGCTGTTTTTTTGACTGCAATTTATTAGTTTAATTCCCAAATGCATAATAAGAGTTTTAAAACGCACATTTAAAGTTGCTTGATTTTCATACAAAAATCAAGTTTCAAAATTAGTAAGTGTGTTTTTTTAACGTGTTTAACTGCAAAAAATGAAAAGCGAATGATTTTATACAGGGAAATTTGCGATTAATCGGCCTAGTTTTTACTTCTAAAATACCCACAATTTGCTAATCGAGCAGTCAATAGGTCGCAAAATTGCTAACGAGTTTTTAAATCCCCTCTAATTGACAGTTGTTATCACTCATTTGCTTTCGACGTATTTATTAATACGATTTACTGTTAAGCATAAATAACACCGTACATCACTAAAAAGAACAAGCAGAGGTATTACTCACCATGCTTTAATGTTTTAGGAATATTTAGGCAATAAAAAAGGCTCGTAATAACGAGCCTTTTGTAATCGAATGAACGAATATGCTTATACGTTAAATAAGAAGTTCATCACATCGCCGTCTTTAACGATGTATTCTTTACCTTCTTGACGCATCTTACCAGCTTCTTTAGCACCGCTTTCGCCTTTAAACTCAATGTAGTCGTCAAATGCGATAGTTTGTGCACGGATAAAGCCACGCTCAAAGTCAGTGTGGATTTTACCCGCAGCTTGTGGTGCAGTCGCACCTACTGGGATTGTCCATGCACGTACTTCTTTAACGCCAGCAGTGAAGTAGGTTTGTAATTTAAGTAACTCGTAACCACCACGGATCACTAAGTTAAGACCTGGTTCTTCTAAACCTAGGTCAGCCATAAATTCTAGTTTATCTTCTTCTTCAAGTTCAGATAACTCAGATTCAATCGCTGCACATACTGGAATAACAACTGCGTCTTCTGCAGCGGCAATTTCACGTACTTTGTCTAGGTAAGGGTTATTTTCAAAACCATCTTCTGCCACGTTCGCAATGTACATGGTAGGTTTGATTGTTAAGAAGTTAAGTGGCTTAATTGCTGCTTTTTCTTCTTTTGTTAGTTCTAAAGAACGTAACGTTAAACCTTCATCTAAGTGTACTTTTACTTTTTCTAAAACAGCATTTTGCTCTTTAGCGTCTTTGTCGCCGCCTTTTGCTTTTTTAGCATTACGAACAATCGCTTTATCAGCACTGTCCATATCAGCAAGTACTAATTCAGTGTTAATTACATCGATATCATCAGCAGGGTCAATTGTGCCAGCAACGTGAACAATGTTTTCGTCTTCAAAACAACGAACAACGTGACCAATCGCATCTGTTTCACGAATGTTTGCTAGGAATTGGTTACCTAAACCTTCACCTTTCGATGCGCCTTTTACTAGACCGGCAATATCAACGAATTCCATCGTCGTTGGTAAAATACGCTGAGGATTTACGATAGCGGCTAAATCATTCAAGCGCGCATCAGGAACCGGTACCACACCCGTGTTAGGCTCAATGGTACAGAAAGGGAAGTTAGCGGCTTCAATACCCGCTTTAGTTAGTGCATTAAATAGAGTTGATTTACCAACGTTTGGCAAACCAACGATGCCACATTTAAAACCCATAGTAAGATACCTTGTGTAATTTCATTAAAACGGATTAAGGTTTAAATGAATGTAGTCTGTTTTGTGCTTTTAACACACCATCTTTTGCAAGTATTTCCATACAACGAACTGCTTCGTCAACGGCGGCGTCCATTTTTTCTTGATCGTCTTTCGCGGCTTTACCTAGCACCCAGCCTGTTACCATTTCTCGGTGGCCTGGATGACCAATGCCTATGCGAAGGCGCATGAAATCTTTTTGGTTTGCCATTTTCGCAATAATATCTTTTAAACCATTGTGACCGCCGTGGCCGCCACCTTTTTTAAGTTTTGCAATCCCAGGATCTAAGTCCATTTCGTCATGAGCAACGAGAATGTTCTCAACAGGGATTTTAAAGAAATTAGCGAGACTACTCACCGCCTTACCACTTAAATTCATATAAGTTGTAGGGATCAGTAATTTAAATTCTTGGCCTTGAATAATCACTTTGCCGGTGAGGCCGTGATATTTAGGATCATGTTTGAGTGTGCAGTTATAACGTGCAGCCAGTTCTTCGATGAACCAAGCTCCTGCATTATGGCGTGTGTTTGCGTATTCGGGGCCTGGATTAGCCAGGCCCACAAGCATTTGAATAGAATTCAAGGTGTTTACACCTTAAAAATTATTCTGCAGCGTCTTCTGAAGCTTCTTCTTCAGCTGGAGCTGCTTTGTTAGCTTTAACAGTAACAACTGACTGATCGTGATCAGCGCCTTTAGTTAGCTCAACAGATGAAACACCTGAAGGAAGTTTAAGGTCAGAAAGGTGGATTGAATCACCAGCTACTAAGTCTGAAACGTTAACTTCAACGAACTCAGGAAGTGCTTTAGGAAGACACGTGATTTCGATTTCAGTTAATTGGTGAACAACAGTGTTACCAGCTTTAGTTACTTTCTCTTCACCGATGAAGTGTACTGGCACTTTAGTGTGAAGTTTGTGAGTAGCATCTACACGTTGGAAGTCTAAGTGAGTGATCTTAGGCTTGTACGGGTGACGTTGAATATCTTTAAGGATAGCTTCAACTGACTCGCCACCGATGTTTAAAGTAAGGATGTGCGTGTAGAAACCTTCGTCTTCTTGCGCTTTGATCATATCTTTGTGTGCAAGAACGATTGATGCAGCTTCTTTGTCAGCACCGTAAAGGATTGCAGGAACTTTATCTTCACGGCGTAGGCGGCGGCTCGCACCAGTACCTGTTTCTGTACGTAATTCTGCATTGTATGTGTAAGTTGACATAATGTCTCCAATAATTAATAGTCTTAGGGCCTTTGCGACCAAGGTCCCCAGCCAAAAGGCGCGCTATCATACCACCCCTTTCAGGGAAAATAAATAACGACTACAAAAAAAGCACCTAGACGGTGCTTTTTTTAGTATTGCAGTAATGTTGATTAGTGTTCAAACATCGCTGAAATAGATTCTTCGTTGCTGATACGACGGATTGTTTCAGCAAGCATATCTGCAAGTGTAAGCACTTTGATTTTATCAATTGCTTTAAGCTCATCAGATAGTGTGATTGAGTCAGTTACGATAACTTCGTCAATGACTGAGTTACGAATGTTCTCAGCTGCATTACCTGAAAGTACTGGGTGAGTAGCGTAAGCAAATACGCGTTTTGCACCGTGTTCTTTAAGCGCTGCTGCTGCTTTACATAAAGTGCCACCGGTATCGATCATGTCATCAACGATGATACAGTCACGACCTTCAACGTCACCAATAATGTGCATTACTTGTGAAACGTTTGCTTGTGGACGACGCTTGTCGATAATTGCAAGGTCTGTGTCGTTTAATAGCTTAGCGATTGCACGAGCACGAACAACACCACCGATATCAGGAGAAACAACAACAACGTCATCGAAGTCGCGTTCTTTCATATCTTCAAGTAGAACTGGGCTACCAAATACGTTATCAACTGGTACGTCGAAGAAACCTTGGATTTGTTCAGCGTGTAAATCAACCGTTAGAACGCGGTCAACACCAACACTTGAAAGGAAATCTGCAACTACTTTAGCTGTAATTGGTACACGAGCAGAACGCACGCGGCGGTCTTGACGTGAATAACCAAAGTAAGGGATAACGGCTGTAATACGTCCAGCAGACGCACGACGTAGGGCATCAACCATAACGATAAGCTCCATTAAGTTATCGTTAGTAGGGTTACAGGTTGATTGGACAATGAAAACGTCAGAGCCACGAACATTTTCATTAATTTGAACACTGATCTCACCGTCACTAAAACGGCCAACAACAGCATCGCCTAATTCAATATACAAACGTTTTGCAACTTTTTGAGCTAGCTCAGGTGTTGCGTTACCAGCGAAGAGCTTCATGTCAGGCACGGTAGGGTTCCTCAGGCACTGAATTTTGGGACTAACAGGCTATGGTGGGCACCAAAGCAGGTTAACATTTACTTGTACGTTACTTCATTTCAAAGTGAGCATTTAATGCTGTATGAGCAGGAGAAAGTGTAGCACTACTTGCAACAAAACCTGTCCATTTTTCTGGTAATTGAGCTAAAACTTGTTGTGCTTGTGCCTCGGTTGAAAACTCAGCAAAGCAGCAAGCGCCTGTACCAGTCATCTTTGACGGGGCGTATTTTAGCAACCACTGCAGGGCTTTTTCAACCTCGGGGCAGAGCTTTTTAACTAAAGCCTCACAATCATTGCCTAAATTTTCTGTTTGCCAGTCTGCTTTTAGCTTAGGTGTGTCGCGCTTTAAATCTGGGTGGGTAAAAATTTTCGCGGTGCTCACATGCTGCCCTGGATGCACCACACAGAACCAACTTTGCGGTAATTCAACATTTTCTAGTTGCTCGCCAATCCCATGCGCAATGGCAGTGTGACCATTTATAAATACCGGTACATCAGCGCCTAATTTCACCCCAAGCTCTGCTAATTCTGTAAGTGATAAATCACAGCCCCATAGTTTATTAAGAGCAAGTAGGGTAGTGGCGGCATCAGATGAGCCGCCGCCTACACCACCGCCCATTGGCAAACGTTTTAATAGCTTTATTGAAGCGCCTTGTTGGCAATTACAGTGTTGTTGTAATAAACGGGCTGCTTTATATATAAGGTTATCTGCAAGCTCAATACCGTTTGTATCACCGGTTACAGAAATACCTGGCTCGTTGTTGACAGTAAATGTTAAGTCATCACCAAACTCTAAAAAGGTAAATAAGGTTTCGAGTTCATGGTAGCCATCTTCACGGCGACCATTTATATGAAGGAATAAATTAAGTTTTGCAGGTGCTATTAAAGTTAGCGGGGCGGTTGAAGCGTGTGTCATGATTAATTTAACTGCCAATCATTAAGTTGAATTTTAATACGAATTTTATTGTTTTTAAGGCTTAGCTTAACAGGAAGCCAATAACCATCTTGTTTGATGTAGTCTGAATAGGTTATTTGCCACTGTTGACCATTGTGAGCTTGCCAAATAAGACTTTTTAAACGGCCTTGCTCATCATAGCTTGCTTGGTCGTTCTCGACGGTGCCTTTTAGCCACTTTGCGGCATTATCTAATGGGATTGAAAAGCCGGTTAAACGATATAACAACATTGAGGCATCACGGTCGGTATATACATTGTCGTCATACTCAAGTTCAGCACCTTGTGCATTTTGTTTTAAAGACAAAATGCGGGTACCAATAAAACTGGTAAGTACCATGTCACTGTATTGCTCATCATGTTGCCAATTTAAATTGGCTGACTGGCGCTGCTCTGTACTAATAAATGCCATTTTGCCTTGCACTTGCCATTGAGCCTGTTGTTCTAATCGGCTTTTCCAGTCAGGATAAATGTAATCAACTGTTGAAATTTTTTGCGCACAACCGCCGATAAATAAAAAAAACATGAATAAAATCAAATATTGTTTAATCAAATGTCGTTCCTTACTTTCCATATTCCGCTGATTTTTGGTAAAATTAACGCCTTTACAGCTGGGCTTAGCAATATTTGGTACATATGACCATCGTAGCACTTGGTATAAATCACAAAACCGCATCCGTAGAATTACGCGAAAAAGTCGCGTTTTCGCCTGAGCAAATGTCTGAGGCGTTACAGCAATTAAGTGGTCATGCGCATTTTAATGAAGCGGTTATTGTTTCGACCTGCAACCGAACTGAAATCTATTGTAGCCTTGCCGAGCGTAATTCCCAAACCTTGTTGCGCTGGTTAGCCAGTTTCCATGGTTTGGATGAACAAGAACTGAGCAACAATATCTATTATCATGAAGATCACGAAGCAATTAATCACTTAATGCGGGTGTCTTGTGGTCTAGATTCGTTAGTACTCGGCGAGCCGCAAATTTTAGGGCAAATAAAACAAGCCTACCATAATGCAAAAACTCACGATGCCATTGGTGTAACCTTTGACCGCTTGTTTCAAAAAACATTTTCTGTGGCAAAACAAGTTCGTACCGAAACTGACATTGGTGCTAGCGCAGTATCTGTTGCTTATGCTGCGGTAAATCTTGCGAAACATATTTACGGTAAACTAGATAAAACCAATGTACTGCTAATTGGTGCAGGTGAGACGATTGAATTAGTTGCTAAGCACTTATACCAAAACGATCCGCAAAAAATAACGGTGGCAAACCGTACTATTGAACGCGCTAAAACCTTAGCCAGTGAGGTTAACGCGGATGTGATTGCACTTGCCCAGTTACCTGAGCGTTTACACGACGCCGATATTGTTATTAGTTCAACCGCCAGTACCTTGCCTATTATTGGTAAAGGGGTGGTAGAACAGGCGTTGAAAAAGCGCCGCCACAAACCAATGTTATTTATCGATATTGCGGTACCGCGTGATATCGAAAGCCAAGTAGGCGAATTAGATGCTGCCTATTTGTATTCAGTTGATGACTTACAAGCCATAGTAAGCGAGAATATCGCCGCTCGTGAGCAGGCTGCGGAGCAAGCGCAAGCTATTATTCGCTCACGTACCGATGAATTTGCTATGTGGTTGCGTTCACTCGATTCGGTGGATCTTATTCGCCATTATCGCAACGATGTACAAGATATAAAGTCAGAACTTGTCGAAAAAGCCCTTGGCCAGCTACAAGCAGGTAAAGAGGCAGAAAAAGTAATACTCGAGTTGGCAAACAAACTGACCAACCGCTTGATGCACGCACCTACCCGTGCCATTCAAGATGCTGCTAAAAAAGGTGAAGCAGCGGAGTTAAGCCAATTAAAGAAAATGTTAGGTATTGATCAGGAATAGTCGTTAAATGAAAGAGTCTGTTTATAGAAAATTAGAAACCTTAGTTGAGCGTTATGAGGAAGTGCAAGCGCTACTAAGCGACCCCTCTGTGATCAGCGACCAAAATCGCTTTCGTGCCTTATCTAAAGAATACTCAGAATTAGAAGAAATCGTAAAAGCATTTTTAGCGTACCAACAAGCACAAGATGATGTTGCTACAGCTGAAGAAATGTTAAAAGACTCTGATCCTGATATGCGTGAAATGGCGCAAGAAGAATACAAAGAAGCAAAAGCACAAATTATTGCATTAGAAGATGAAATCCAAATTCTAATGTTACCAAAAGACCCTAAAGACAATAATAACGTTTATTTAGAGGTTCGTGCCGGTACCGGTGGTGATGAAGCTGCTATTTTCGCAGGTGACTTATTCCGTATGTACAGCCGCTACGCTGAAACTAAAAAGTGGAAAGTAGAAGTAGTAAGTACTAACGAAGGTGAGCACGGCGGTTATAAAGAAGTTATTGCGCATATCTCTGGAGAAGGCGTATATGGTCAGCTTAAGTTTGAATCAGGAGCGCACCGTGTACAACGTGTTCCAGAGACAGAATCGCAAGGCCGTGTTCATACCTCAGCTTGTACTGTAGCCGTTATGGCAGAAATTCCTGAAGCGGAAGCAATTGAAATTAACCCTGCTGATATTAAAGTCGATACCTTCCGTGCATCGGGTGCCGGTGGTCAGCACGTAAATAAAACTGACTCAGCAATCCGTATTACACATATTCCAACGGGTGTGGTTGTAGAGTGTCAGGATGAGCGTTCACAGCATAAAAACCGTGCCAAAGCGATGTCTGTACTAGGTGCACGTTTACAACAAGCTGAAGATGAAAAGCGTCAAGCGGCTGAAGCGTCAGAACGTCGTAACCTAGTAGGTAGTGGTGACCGCTCTGAGCGTATTCGTACTTATAACTACCCGCAAGGTCGTATTACCGATCACCGTATTAATTTAACACTTTATCGTTTGAATGAAGTGGTTGCCGGTGATTTAGGAAGTGTTATCGAACCTCTAATGCAAGAACACCAAGCTGACTTACTTGCTGCGATGGGCGATGAATAATCGTGCCACAAAGCATTGAACAAGCAATTGTTGCTGCAACGGCGTTATTAACGCCTAGCAGCGACAGTGCTAAGTTAGACGCACAAGTCCTGTTATTATCCATTCTTGATAAACCTCGCAGTTATTTATTTACCTGGCCCGAAAAACAACTTACCGAACAGCAACAACTTGACTTTGAACAAGCATGTCAGCGTCGTTTAAATGGTGAACCAGTTGCTCATATTGTTGGTTTTCGTGAATTTTGGAGTCTTCCTTTAAAGGTTAATCCAACAACTCTGATCCCAAGACCTGATACCGAAACATTAGTTGAATATGCTTTAGGCCTTGAGCTTCCTACTGCTGCAAACGTGCTTGACTTAGGCACTGGCACAGGGGCAATTGCCTTGGCATTAGCCAGGGAAATGCCTAATTGGCAGGTGACAGGGGTTGATAGAGTGGCTGATGCAGTTGAGCTTGCCGAAGAGAACAAACAACGACTCAATATTAACAACGCCACTTTTGCGTTAAGCAATTGGTTTAGTGCAGTAAGTACACAAAAGTTTGACCTAATTGTTAGCAACCCACCGTATATTGAACATGATGATGAGCACTTAAGCCAAGGTGATGTTCGCTTTGAACCGCTCTCTGCATTAGTTGCAGATGACGACGGTATGGCTGATATTAAACAAATTATTACTATCGCACGTGACTATTTAGCAACAAATGGCTATCTTTTAATTGAACATGGCTACAAACAAAGTGTGAAGGTACAAGAATTTTTTGCACAAATGTCGTATAGCCATATACTTACAATTAAAGATCTTGGCGGTAATGACCGTGTAACGTTAGCACAATGGCCTAAATAACAATTAAGTGCACTGTGCGTACATAGCCTTTGAGGATCCCATAGAATGGATGATTTTTTGTTTTCGGATGAAGCACTTGATGAAGTAAATGAGGTGGTTCAGGGTAGTTGGAAAGTCATCGTCGTTGATGACGAGCCAGAAGTACATGCCGTAACAAAGCTTGCGTTGAGTGACTTTGAATTTCAAGATAAACGTTTAGAGTTTATCAGCGCCTATTCGGGTGAAGAAGCCAAGCAGGTTATTCAACAGCACCCAGATGCTGCTATCGTACTACTCGATGTGGTTATGGAAACCGATGATGCAGGTCTCAAAGTCGCTAAGTTTATTCGCGAAACTGCAAAAAATAATCACATTCGTATCATTCTTCGTACAGGTCAGCCTGGGCAAGCGCCAGAGCGTCAAGTTATCGTTAATTACGATATTAATGACTACAAATCAAAAACTGAACTAACAGCACAAAAACTATTCACTGTGGTGATGTCGAGCTTACGCTCTTACCGTGACATTTTATCGATTGAGCAATCTCGCCAAGGCCTTGAAAAAATTATTAAAGCATCTCGTAATATTTTCTCGACTCATTCACTAGAAAGCTTTATTGAAGGGGTGATGCAGCAACTTACCTCATTGCTAGGTACTGTTGATCAAGCTATGTATGCAACAAGTTTAGTTGCCAGTAACCCGCAAGATAACCAAAAGAAGCTTGTGGTATTTTCAGGGCGAGGTGAGTTTGAACGCAGTGAAGGCAAGGCGATTGAAGAAGTGCTTGATGAGGAGCAGTTACAAGCCTGCCAACAAGCACTGAGCGAAAAAACCATCGTCTACCGTGAAAACTATTTATTTGCTTATTGCTGTAGTGAATGTAATCACAACTCGATGTTATTTATTTCCGGTATCCCTAAGCATTTAACCGACACTCAGCGTCATTTGATTGAAATTTTCTCGCAAAATGTACAGCTGGCGTATGAAAATGTGCAGCTACAATCTGAAATTGAAGCAACACAGCAAGAGTTAGTATTTAGACTTAGTGAAGCATTAGAGCAACGTTCAACAGAAACCGGTAATCATGTAAAACGTGTATCGCACATTTGTTATGAACTTGCCATGGGCTATGGTCTATCAAAACGCGAAGCAGAGCTTATTCGCTTAGCAGCGCCACTGCATGATGTGGGTAAAGTGGGTATTCCTGATGCCATTTTAAATAAGCCTGGGCCACTTACCGACGAAGAGTGGGCCATCATGCAACAGCATGCTGAAAAAGGTCATTTAATTTTAAAAGGCTCAAATCGTGACATTGTTAATACTGGGGCGATTATTGCGTTATCGCACCATGAGCGTTGGGATGGTTCAGGCTATCCGAAAGGTTTAAAAGGTGATGACATTCCAATTGCTGGTCGCATTGTGGCTTTAGCTGATGTGTTTGATGCACTGCGCCATAAGCGTTGTTATAAAGAGCCGTGGTCACTAGACGATGTTGTGAAAGAAATTAATGCGCAACAGGGTAAACAATTTGATCCTAAGCTAATCGAAGTGTTTAATCAGCGTGTTAAAGAAATAGAAGACGTACTTGTACGTTATCCAGATTAATTAAAATAAAATTAGGGGCATATGGATTATTTAGCAGTAAAACATACTCACATGTTGTTTGCCGTGTTGAGTATTATCTTATTTTACGTTCGTTCTTTATCACGCTTAAAGACGGGCGCTCTGGCAAAAAATAAAGTGGTGTTTATTGGCAGCCACAGTATCGACACCTTATTACTTGTTTCTGCCGTGGCATTGATTGTAATGGCAGGTTTCAACCCACTTGAACAATCTTGGTTATTAGAAAAGATAATCTTAGTGGTTGCTTATATTGTGCTAGGTATTGTTGCAGCTAAGCAAAGCGCACAAGGCGCGAAGGTTGTATTACTTGCTATAACCACGCTTATTTTATTAGCAATTGGTTATTTAGCGTCAGCTAAAACAGCACTTCTTTTATAACAAATCTCTAGGCGGTATTTGATGGCATAGACTGTCGTACCGCTTTTTTATATCTCATCGCTCAGTATTGGTAACTTAGGGCAAAAGTAGGTAAACTAGCTGTTCGTTTTTGAAAGAGATGTAGCAGTATAAATGACCACCCCTTGGTTTGAAGATCAAAATGAATCCTATCAAGATGAGGCCTTTGACGCATTTTCTTCTAAAGTGCTTTATCGTTGTATCGACGCCGAATTAAAGTGGGATCAACAAGCTGATTTAACAGCCTGTTATGACACCCTTAATGAGCTTGAAAATACGGTAACAGCTCTTTGCGCTGAATTAAAAGAGCCACATGAGCGTCTCGATAAGTTACTTGATACCTTTTATCAGCAATGGCTGTTTAGCTCATCAAGCTTAAAAGTGCCTGAGTATACGTTAAATAGTTTTAGCTACACCATTACCATGCGCAGTGGCACACAAACCACGCTGGCAATTTTACTTTGTCATTTATTACAGCATGCTGAACTAGATGCCACAGTCACGCTTAGTCAGGGAGACGTGCATGTTCACGTTGGGATGAGTGATGAAGAAGGTTATTTAATTGAGCCAAGCACAGGTCAGCAGAGCTGGTATATAACACCAGAGAATGCCTGTGAAGAAAATGGCGATGAGCAAGAACCGCTTGAGCTGATTTTTGAAGAAGAGCTGTATAAGCTGTATCTAGCCCAACAAAAATGGTCGTTTATCAGCGAAAGTAAATTTGGCCATGCTTTGCATTGTGTGGAAATGCTGATGGAATTACTTGGTGATGACCCGTACGAGCGTCGTGACCGCGGCTATTTACTTAATCAGCTAGATTGCCCAAAAATGGCACGGGATGATTTGCAGTACTTTGTCAATGAGTGCCCAGATGATCCTGCTATCGAAGTTATTCAGCATCAAATTGCTGAAATAGAAGACAACAATAATACACACCACTAATTTAAAGGAACATTTATGACTGACGCCCACAGTGCGCTAATTACCAATGACGCAGTCGTACTTGGTTTGCTTGCCGTTATTTTGGGGTTTATTTTTAAAACCTCGCACAGTAATAATGCTGCCTGCCAAAAATTTTATAAATATGTACCGGCATTATTGCTTTGCTACTTTTTACCATCATTACTCAATACCTTTGGGATTGTTGATGGCCATTCTTCAAATGTATATTTTGTGGCGTCGCGCTATTTACTACCAGCTTGCTTAATATTGCTTACAATTAGTATTGATTTAAAAGCGATTCTTAATCTAGGCCCGAAAGCATTAATCATGTTTTTAACAGGCACCATGGGTATTGTTATCGGTGGCCCACTGGCTATTTTAGTGATGAGTGCCGTTTACCCAGAAGCTGTGGGTGGTCATGGCCCTGACGCAGTGTGGCGTGGTATGACGACCATTGCCGGCAGCTGGATTGGTGGCGGCGCAAACCAAGCTTCAATGAAAGAAATGTTTGAAGTAGGCGGCGATATCTTCTCTGCAATGGTGACTGTTGACGTAATTGTGGCTAACTTATGGATGGCCGTACTGTTATTAATGGCAGCAAACCATAAGGCGATTGATGCTAAAACAGGCGCGGATACGCGTGCAATTGAAGATTTAAAAGAGCGCGTAGAAAAGTATCACGCTGAGCATGCGCGCATGCCTACCTTAAATGATTACATGACGATTATTGCAATTGCCTTTGGTATTACAGGCCTTGCGCATTTTTGTGCTGACTTTTTAGGTCCGTTTTTTGGGGCTAACTTCCCATGGGCACAAGAGTATAGTTTAAACAGTAAATTCTTCTGGTTAATTGTTATCTCTACCACAATTGGTATTAGTTTATCGTTTACTAAAGTTCGCCATATTGAAGCTTTTGGTGCGTCAAAAGTAGCATCAAGCTTTTTATATATCCTTGTTGCTTCAATTGGCTTACACATGAATATTACCGCGATTTTTGACTCGCCAATGTACTTTGTACTCGGTGCGATTTGGATGATTACCCATGCAAGCTTAATGCTTATTGTGGCGAAATTAATTAAAGCTCCACTGTTTTACATGGCAGTAGGCTCTCAAGCCAATGTAGGCGGCGCGGCATCAGCACCTGTTGTTGCATCAGCTTTCCACCCATCGCTTGCGCCAGTAGGTGTTTTACTTGCTGTTTTAGGCTATGGTGTTGGTACCTACATGGCTTATATTTGTGGATTAATGCTACAAGCTGTTGCACCTTAAGGAATAGAAATGAACAACCAGTTAATTAAAATTAACGAGATTGAATTAGCCAACGACAAACCATTTGTATTGTTTGGTGGTATGAACGTACTTGAATCACGTGATTTAGCGATGCGTATTGCGGAGCATTACGTAGAAGTAACATCAAAGCTAAACATTCCATACGTTTTTAAAGCCTCTTTTGATAAAGCTAATCGCTCTTCAATTAACTCATACCGAGGCCCGGGCATGGAAGAAGGTTTAAAAATCTTTGAAGAAATTAAATCTACTTTTAATGTGCCACTTATCACCGACGTACATGAGCCGCATCAAGCTGCTCCTGTAGCTGAAGTGGTTGATGTAATTCAGTTACCGGCATTCCTAGCTCGTCAAACTGACCTAGTTGTTGCTATGGCAAAAACGGGTGCCATCATCAACGTGAAAAAACCACAGTTTTTAGCACCACACGAAATGCGTCATATCATTAAAAAGTTTAATGAAGCGGGCAACAACAATGTTGCACTGTGTGAGCGTGGTACTAGCTTTGGTTATAACAACCTTGTGGTTGATATGCTTGGTATGGATGATATGAAACCTATGGCGCCGGTAATCTTTGATGCAACTCACGCATTACAACGCCCAGGTGGCCGAGCTGACTCTGCGGATGGTCGTCGTGCTCAAGCTGCAGAACTTGCTCGCAGTGGTATGGCATTAGGCATTGCAGGTTTATTTATTGAAGCGCACCCTAATCCGAATGAAGCAAAATGTGATGGTCCATGTGCACTTGCACTAAGCAAGCTAGAAGGTTATTTATCGCAAATGAAAGCGGTTGATGACTTAGTTAAAAGCTTTGCACCACTCGATACCAGCGCAAGCGATTTATAATTTAAGTATATAAGTATGAATAAGGCGACCATGGTCGCCTTTTTTTATTTGTATCGCTATAATCGATGCATAAGAAAAACTAATTCTAAGTTTGGTGTTTATGTCTCGTCGTTTACCTCCTTTAAATGCACTAAAAGCATTCGAAGCCGCTGCCCGCCATTTGAGCTTTACCAAAGCAGCAGAAGAGCTATATGTAACGCAGGCCGCGGTGAGCCACCAAATTAAAACCCTTGAAGAGCATTTAGGTTTAAAGCTATTTTTACGAAAGAATCGTTCTTTGCTGTTAACCGAAGAAGGGCAAGGCTACTTTTTAGATATTAAAGAGATCTTTACCCAGCTGATAGATGCCACAGAAAAACTGCTAGCCCGAGGTGCGAAAGGTTCACTCACGGTAAGTTTAACGCCAAGCTTTGCGATTCAATGGTTAGTACCCAGACTTAGTTTATTTAATGAGTTACATCCAGAAATCGACGTGCGAATTAAGGCGCAAGATCAGGATGAAAATTCACTTTCTGACGATGTAGATATTGCTATTTACTACGGCCGTGGTCACTGGAGCGGGGTGCAGACATATAAGCTGCACACTGAATACTTAGTGCCATTATGTAGCCCATTGTTGTTAACGGGCCCTAAGCCGCTTAATCAACCCAGTGATTTAGCAAATCATACCTTATTGCATGATACCACCCGTAAAAATTGGAAAACCTGGATGAAAACGGCAGGTGTACGTAATGTACAAGTTAACCAAGGGCCGATTTTTAGTCACTCATCGATGGTATTGCAAGCAGCGGTTCATGGGCAGGGGGTTGCAATTGGTAATAGCGTTTTAGCAAAACCTGATATTGATGCGGGCCGACTCGTCATTCCATTTAGTCACTCATTAGAAAGTAAAAATGCCTACTATTTAGTGATCCGCGAATCTCAAACAGAGCTTGGTAAAATAGTCTCTTTCAAAGACTGGATGCTGAGTTTAGTTGAGCAAGAACAAGAGTATTAACATGTTACAGTGGTTTAAAAGTGCAACGGGCAAGGCGCGTGCACAATTTATATTTGCCCATGGTGCAGGGGCAGGCAGTGATTCTGAGTTTATGCAAACAATGGCTAACTTGATTAGTCAGCATGATATTGATGTAGCGCTGTTTGATTTTCAGTATATGCAAATTGCAAAAGAAACAGGCAAGCGTAGACCACCCGAGCGTGCTCCTAAGTTACTTGCCTACTTTAGTGAAGTTTTAGCCGAGCGCCAGCCAGAATTGCCGCTATTTATTGGGGGTAAATCTATGGGTGGGCGTATGGCTTCTATGCTCTGTAACGAGCAGGACCAAGCTCAAATTGCTGGCGTGGTTGCTTTTGGCTATCCGTTTCACCCACCGGGTAAACCCGAAAAACTGCGTATAGAGCATTTTGTTGATATGCCATGCCCTTTTTTAGTCCTGCAAGGTGAACGCGATACATTTGGTAATCAGCAAGAACTCGCTGAGCTTGAAATGGTTAATCCGCCAGAGATTAAATTTCTCAAAGATGGTGACCACTCATTAAAACCTCGTAAAAAAAGTGGCATTACAGAACAAGAAAACTTACAGCAAGCTGCAGATTATGCAGCGCAGTTTATTATGAATTTAGCGGCTGGAGATGCGCAATGATAAAACTATATTTAATGATTGGTAGCTTATTTTGCATGCTTTCGGTAATGCTTGGCGCATTTGCTGCTCATGGTTTAAAAAGCCGTGTTTCTGAGTATGCGATTGGAATTTTTAAAACCGCTGCTGAATACCAAATGGTGCATGGCCTTGCATTGATAGCAATTGCTATCTTAATTAAGTGGGGCATGAACTTAAGCTGGGCTGGTGGATTTTTTATCGCAGGGACCGTGTTATTTAGCGGTAGTTTGTATTTACTCGCACTAACGGGCATGAAGTGGCTTGGGCCTATCACCCCAATTGGCGGTGTTTGTTTTATTATTGGTTGGGCTATTTTGTTAGTTCAAGCAGCACGATATAAGTTTTAAGGGTTATCTATGTCGAGTGTAGTTATTTATTGTCGCAGTGGTTTTGAAAATGATGCCGCTGCTGAAATTACTTTTCAGGCTGCTGAACAAGGCTTTGCAGGTTACGTAAAAACAAAACCAAATACAGGTATTGTTGTTTACGAATGTTTTGATGCAAGCCACGGTGAAGAAATCATCAAAAAAGTAGATTTCAAGAATATGGTATTTGCGCGCCAATGGTTTACTGGCACCTTAGTCGATAACATGCCACTTGAAGACCGTGTAAGTGCTATTGTTGAAGCTGCCGCTGAGTTTCCTGAATGTGGTGACCTACGTGTAGAAACGCCAGACACCAATGAAGGTAAAGAGCTTAGTAAGTTCTGCAAGAAGATTTCGACGCCACTGAAAAAATCGCTTGAAAAGCGCTCGAAGGTAACACGCGAGCTTGCCGAGAAAAAACCCGTTATGCATGTGTTATTTTTAGCAAACGACAGTGCTTATGTTGGCTACTCATACACATTTAATAATTCGCCTTTCTTTATGGGCATTCCGCGTTTACGTATGCCTAATGATGCGCCAAGCCGCTCAACGTTAAAACTCGATGAAGCTTTTAACGTATTTATTCCACCTCATGAAGCTGAAGAGCGTATGCAACCTGGCATGCGAGGTGTTGATTTAGGTGCTTGCCCTGGTGGTTGGACTTATCAGCTAGTGCGCCGTGGAATGTTTGTAAGCGCAATCGATAATGGCCCTATGAATGATGACTTGATGGAAACTGGTCAGGTAAAGCACTTTAGAGTAGATGGTTTTAAATACCGCCCAGAAAAGCGCAATATTCAATGGTTAGTGTGTGACATGGTAGAAAAGCCGGCTAAAGTGACCAACCTTATGATAGATTGGGCGGTGAATGCCTACGCAAAAGAGCTTATTTTTAATCTTAAACTACCGATGAAAAAACGTTTTGATAGCGTTTACGAGTGTTTAAAAATGATTAAAGAAGAGCTTGAAAAGTATGGTGTAAGTTACGAATTACAAGCCAAGCATTTATATCATGACCGTGAAGAAGTCACCGTACATTTAAATGTAACCAAGGTGCCACAGAGCCTTTACAGTTAACCTTAATTTGAAATTAAAAAGGCCAATAGTGTGAGCTATTGGCCTTTTTAATAGGTATCTGAAAACCTAATTTTTAACGGTATTTACTACGATAATTATCGACCCATAAACGAGTACCACCGCACACAGCAACAGGCATGACAATTAAGTTTACGAATGGAATGGCAGTTAAAATCATTACCGCTAATCCAAAACCATAAGAAAGTGTTTGCTTTTGCTTTAAGTCATTTTTCATTTCGTCAAAGCTAATTTTATGGTTATCGAACGCGTAGTCTTCGTATTGCACTGCATACATCCAACAGGTGAATAACACCCATAAAACTTGCCCGATCACAGGTAAAATCCACAACAAAATAAAAAAGCCAATAGCACGTGGTAGGTAATAGCACAGTTTTGTCCATTCTCGGCCGAGCATACGTGGCACATCTTTCATTGTATCGAAAAGGCTGTCGTCATTAATTTTTTGCCCTGTTAAGTAAAGCTCAACTTTTTCACTGAGTAGGCCGTTAAATGGGGCTGCTATAAAATTAGTGATTACCGTAAAGAGCATGCTGTAACTAAATAAAATCACCAGCACGGCAATCGGCCACATTAGCCATTCGAGCCAGCTAAGCCATTCGGGTAATAACGAGTTCATGTAAGCAAAGCCATCGGTAAGCCAGCCATATAAAAAAAACAGCGAACTACCAAAAAGCAGGATATTGATTGTTAAAGGAATAAGTACAAAACGTTTCAACCCCTTTTGGCTAATTAACTTAAAGCCAGAAAAGAAGTATTCCATACCTTGAGTGAACTGCACGAGAAAACCTCATCTTTTTTCTTGTTGTTTGCAGTATATGGTTTTAACGATATTTGAACAGCTTTTTTCCGTAACAAAGTGTTTAACTCTTTACGTGGACAGTCATTTTAAGCCCAGTACTTAGTTGAAATCTAGAGGAACAAATTTAAATGGACAGTCACTACATTTAAGTGCTCTTGCAGCATAAAAATTTTTGTCTACACTTTAGTTACAGCTAATGCATTTCAAATTATCAGTTCAAGGAGTGGACGATGGCTTTAGCAAGGAAGCGGCAAATCTGTTTGTCGAACACCAAATATTATCATTGTGTATCCCGTTGTGTTAGGCGTGCCTACCTTTGCGGGGAAGACGTACTCACAGGTAAATCATATGAACATCGCAGATGGTGGGTTGAAGAGCGCCTGCTTGCTCTTGCAAAGGTATTTTGTATTGATGTATGTGCTTATGCGGTGATGAGCAATCATACTCATATTGTGCTTTATGTTGATGATAAAAAAGCAAATAGGCTAACCGATAAGGCCATCCTTTTACGCTGGTTTAAGCTCAGTAAAATGACCCCGTTAGGCCAAAAGTTTCTCTATGGTGAGCCGTTAAGTGACGGCCAACAAGTCTTCTTAAATAAAGAGGTTGCAGAATATAGATCGCGTCTTTCGAGCATTAGTTGGTTCATGAGGATGCTTAATGAATATATTGCCAGGCGTGCAAATAAAGAAGACGAGTGTACGGGTCACTTTTGGGAAGGACGCTTTAAGAGCCAAGCATTGCTTGATGAATCAGCGCTTTTAGCATGTATGGCCTATGTTGACTTAAACCCTGTTCGTGCTAAAGCTGCGAGCACGCCGGAGCAATCGGACTATACCAGTTTTAAAAAGCGATGCCAGAGCATGAAGGAATCAAAGCAACCTAAAGTACTAGCTCGTTTTATTGGTGGTATGAGTAAGTATAAATCAAAGGGAATACCTTTTGAGTTAAAGTCATACCTGCTACTGGTAGAGCAAACTGGGCGTTGTATTTGTACTAATAAGCCCGGATTTATAGAACATCATTTACCTCCTATTCTTGAAAGGCTGAATTTCGAACCGGAAAAATGGTTAACACTAACAACCCACTTTGAAAACTTATTTCATGGAGCTGTAGGTCGAGTAGGTGCAATTGAAAATTATTGTAGTAAAACTGCTCGCAGGCGACGAAGTAACTGTACTAATAGTCGATTATTGTTTGCTAGCTAATTTCTATGTGATTTTTGTAAGGAGGATTTAAGTTCACCGCTTTAGTATGTCTAGAGGTTCTCATACATATTGAAATAGGTCCCAAAATTTAAGAATAAATCAGTACTTTCTAAATAAGTGGTTCTGCGAAGTCATTTTCAACTGAAACTAAGATGAATTTCATTTCAACTCTAAGGCTTTTATTTTTAAGTGACAGTCTTGTTAAAATTTGTCAGCAGAAAGCATTAATCCTAAATAGGGTGGTGTAGGTTGGACTTTAATTTTTATCAACTGGGCGTTTTTTCAGTTACATACCGTTGAACTAAGCGATAGTATGGCGGTCTGAACAGTACCTATAAAAATGAATATTGAAAACAAGAGTAGAGGATCAGACTAATATCCGATATTATTGTTAACATCATTAACAAAACCGACATATAAAAATGGGAGTTTTATGCAGTTAGTCGATTTAAATCCACATGATCCTGAAGTAGTTAACGTGTTTTCTGATATAGACCGACTCATAAACTCATTATACCCTGTTGCTACCGCCCAATCTCTAAGTCTTGAAGAGTTAGCTGAGCCTAATGTTTATGCTATAGGCTTAAAAAATGAAGATGGTATTGTTGCATGTGGCGCGATAGTGATGCAAGAAGGCAACCCTCCATACGGTGAAATCCGCCGTCTATATGTAAAGCCCAGCTACCGTGGTAAAGGGCTATCACGTCGAATTATGCAAATATTACTGCATCACGCCGGTGAGCAGCAAATTCCACTAATTCGATTAGAAACAGGTCCTAAGCAAACAGAATCTATTAGCCTATACGAAAACTTAGGTTTCAATCGTTGTGGTCCGTTTGGTAACTACAGTGAAAATCCACAAAGTTTATTTATGGAGCTAGGGCTTAACCAATAATTTAAGTGTTAAGCCATGTTTTAGTGAGGTCACCTTAATTTATAAATACTCCTTAAAAATCTTATGTTTTACTATGATTTTATTGATAGCTTCTTGCGGTGATAAACCGAAGCTATCTAATTTTACTAAAAATAAGCAGCCAGACCTTACTATTGGTGCCACTCAGTTCTATTTAAACTCATGTCATTCCCTCACTGGTGTCTTCAATCATAATGGCACTATAAAAACAAAAGTAATTCTTACACTTCCTACTCGTCCTTTAAGTGTTTGCAATAATAAGCAATCACAGCTGAATTTTGACGGTACTCATCTTACTGTAAAAATTTGCCGCACTGCTTTTGGCGCAGGTGGCTGTGGTGTTGAAAAATATCGCACAACAGATTTCGAAAACTGGCAAGAGTATATTGGTATTACGTGGCATGGCAATGAGCAATATGAAGCGTGGAGGCAACTAGGGTCAAACTCTTCAAAAGCTGATGACATCACAAAAGTAGTGCCTGTCCATTGAAATGAAGATGGATTTCACAAACACATATTTTCTAACATATATTTTTGCAGTGACTGTCCTTTTAAAAATTGCTCATTTGCCATATTGAGTGCCTGTCCATCTAAAGGAATTTTAAAATCTAACAACCACATTAAACCCTAATAAAATTGGGGGGTTATCGATTAGTTTTTCACATCAAAAATCACTCGTTACGAGTAAAAATTCTTGTTGGACTTGAATCACTATTTTTCATTTAATGCGCGGCAACAACCCTTGCCGATTTCGGCACTACTAAAATAAAAGAGAAAGATAGATGAAAGAGACAACATCACTAGAACAAGCTCGCACGAGTTATAATGTTCGTCATTGGAGCCAAGGTTTCTTTGGTATTAATGATCAAGGTGATGTGTATGTTGCGCCAAAGGCCCATGCCCCAGAGCAAACCATTGCACTAATCGATATCGCACAGCAGTTACAAGATAAAGGCTTAAGCTTGCCTGCGTTAGTTCGTTTTCCACAAATTTTACATCATCGTGTACATAGCTTATGTCAGGCATTTAACACGGCGATTGAAAATTATGGTTACCCGAAAGACTATTTGCTTGTTTACCCAATTAAAGTAAACCAACAGCGTGAAGTTGTTGAAGAAATTGTTGCAAGCCAAGCTGATATTGAAAAGAAACAATTGGGCCTAGAAGCGGGCAGTAAGCCTGAGCTATTAACTGTATTAGCGATGGCTGAAAAAACCAGTGCGGTAATTGTATGTAATGGCTACAAAGACCAAGAATACATTCGTTTAGCATTGATTGGCGAAAAGCTAGGTCACAAGGTTTACATTGTTCTTGAAAAACTGTCTGAGCTAGACATGGTGCTTAGCCAAGCAAAAGAGTTAAACGTAAAGCCACGCATTGGTATTCGCGTACGTTTAGCATCGCAAGGTAAAGGCAAATGGCAAGCAAGTGGTGGCGAAAAATCAAAATTTGGTTTGTCGGCATCGCAAGTACTCAGTGTGGTTAATCGCCTTAAAGCATCTAATCAACTTGATCTGATCCAACTTGTACACTTTCACTTAGGCTCGCAAATGGCAAACATCCGCGATGTTCGTTTAGGTGTGAGTGAAGCTGCGCGTTTTTACTGTGAGTTACGCAAGTTAGGTGCACAAATTGATTGCTTAGATGTGGGTGGCGGTTTAGCGGTAGATTATGACGGTACTCGTAGCCAGTCACATAACTCAATGAACTACAGCCTAAGTGAATACGCTAATAACATCGTATACACCATTGGTGATACCTGTAAGTTATATGAGCAGCCAATGCCGCGCATTATTTCTGAGTCAGGTCGTGCGTTAACAGCGCACCATGCTGTATTGATCTCGAATGTTATTGGTACCGAAAGCTATGTACCAGAAGACATTCAAGCGCCAGCCGCTGATGCACCACTATTATTAAAAAACATGTGGACGTCATGGCAGCAGTTAAGTGATGACAATGATGACCGTGCATTAATCGAAATTTATCATGATAGCCAAGGCGATTTAGCCGAAGCACATAATCAATTTGCACTTGGTTTGTTAGATTTAACAGAGCGAGCATGGGCGGAGCAAGTTAACTTACGTGTATGTTATGAACTTAACAAACATATGGATAACAAAAACCGTTTTCATCGCCCGATTATTGATGAATTGAATGCGCGTTTAGCAGATAAGTTTTTTGTGAACTTTTCATTGTTCCAGTCATTACCGGATGCATGGGGTATTGACCAAGTGTTTCCTGTTCTACCATTAAGTGGTTTAACAGAAGCACCACAAAAACGCGCTGTGTTACTTGATATCACTTGCGATTCAGACGGTGCTATGGAGCACTATGTCGACGGTCAAGGTATTGAAAGCACATTACCTGTGCCAGCTTTTAGCGAAGAAAAACCTTATTTAATGGGCTTTTTCTTAGTGGGTGCTTATCAGGAGATTTTAGGTGATATGCACAACTTATTTGGCGACACACACAGTGCAATTATAAAAATGGATGAGCAAGGTCAGGCGCAAATCACTGAAGTTAACGAAGGTGATACCGTTGCAGACATGATGCGTTACGTACATTTAGATGTAGAAAGCTTCCAGCAATCTTACGCCCAGCTGGTGGCAGCTAAATTGCCAGAAACTGAGCAGCAAAGCGTATTAGATGAGCTGCAAACTGGCTTAAACGGTTACACTTATTTAGAAGAGTTATAAGCAATGTCGACATTGTTTGACCACACAGATCATTCATTGTACTCAAACGGCATGACGTTTTTACGTCAGCCGATGGTGCAAAACATCACAGCAATCGATGCCGATGTAGTGGTGTTAGGTTTACCCTTTGATTTGGCGACCTCAGGTCGCCCTGGTGCACGTTTAGGACCTGACGCAATTCGTCGTGCCTCAGTGCACCTCGCATGGGAAGAAACCAAGTACCCGTGGACGTTTCCGTTGTTTGAGCGTTTAAAATTAGCTGATGCGGGGGATTTTACTTACCCAGTAGGCGACCCAGAATATTTTACCGCGCAGTTAGAATTAGCCGCTGAGCAAATTCTTCGCCAAGGTAAAACATTATTAGGTTTAGGTGGCGACCACTTTGTGACTTTGCCGCTACTGCGTGCCCATGCAAAACAACACGGTAAAATGGCATTAGTGCATTTTGATGCCCACACAGATACTTACAGCAATGGCTCTCGCTATGATCACGGCACCATGTTTTATCATGCGCCGATGGAAGGGCTTATTGATGTTGATCACAGTATTCAAATTGGTATTCGTACTGATTTTGATCAAAGCAAACATGAGTTTGCGGTGATAGACGCAATGGCAGCCAATGATTTGCCAGCGCAAGATATCGCAGAGCAAATCAAAGCGCGCATCGGTGACTTACCTGTGTACTTAACCTTTGATATTGACTGCCTTGATCCCGCATTCGCTCCAGGGACAGGCACGCCAGTATGTGGTGGCTTAACCAGCGATAAAGTACTCAAAGTACTTCGTGCATTGAAAGGCATTAATATGGTCGGTATGGATGTGGTTGAAGTGTCGCCATCCTATGACCAAAGTGAATTAACGGCGATTGCCGCAGCGACCATTGCCAATGAGTTATTACACTTATGGGCTTTGAAGCATAAATACTAAATGAGAGAGACAAAGAGCGCCATTAGGCGCTCTTTTTTTGATATTTGATGAAGCAATTAAGCGCTTCGAACATCAACCTTTAATTTAAGCTTTTGCCCAGGTTGAATGTATTTTTGCCCAGCTAATGAGTTCCATTTAATAATATCTTCTACAGACACATTAAACTTAGCAGCAATGCGCGCTAACGAGTCACCACGACGAACTTTATAGGTAATGGTGCGCTCTTTGATTTGTGTAGCAGCAAGTTGTGATTTTTCTTGCTTATACACAGTTAGCTTTTGACCAACACGCAGTACAGCGTCTTTTTTCAGCTTATTCCATGTTGCAAGTTCAGCTATGGTCACATCGTACTCACGGCTGATATCCCACAGAGTATCGCCACTGGCGACTTTATGGCTAAGTTTTTTACGTGTTGCTTTATTAGCCGCCATACGTACTGATTTTGGTAAATGCTGGCTATTAATCTCACCATCGCTTAGTGGCACAAGCAATTGCTGACCAACACGAATAGTATTCGATGAAAGCTTATTCAGTGTTTTAATCGCGTTTGTGCTTGTCGAAAACTTCTTCGCAATCACAGATAAACTGTCACCGCGTGCAACAATATATTGCTGCCAGCGTAGGCGGTCTTTTTGCTCTGTTTTAGCTAACTTGTCAGTAAACGCTTCAACTTTATCAGACGGTAATAATAAAAAGTGTGGACCGTTTGGATCCGTCGCCCAGCGATTGAAGCCAGGGTTTAAACGATAAAGCTCTGTTAAGCTAATACCTGCCATGTCAGCCGCAAGTGCTAAGTCAATTTGACTCCCTACATTAACTGCTTCAACGACTTGAGCATTAAGAATTGGTTGCCACTTAACACCAAATTCGTCACTGCGTTTTACCAGATCAGACAGCGCTAATAGCTTAGGTACGTAGGCTGTGGTCTCTCTTGGTAAATCAAGTGACCAAAAATCCGTTGGTAAATGTTTTTTACGGTTCTTTTTAATGGCACGCAGTAAACGACCTTCACCTGAGTTATAGGCTGCAATGGCATTTAGCCAATCGCCTTCTAAGGTTTTGTGTAAATATGATAAGTAATCTAGCGCTGCACGGGTCGATTGTACAATGTCACGGCGACCGTCATACCACCAGTTTTGTTTTAAATCGAAACGCTCACCAGTCTGTGGCATAAATTGCCAAATGCCAGAAGCACTGCGATGTGAATAACCAAATGGGTCAAACGCACTTTCTACAATAGGTAAAAGCGCAATTTCGATTGGCATTTGACGCTTTTCGACTTCTTCTACAATAAAGTATAAGTAAGGCTCAGCGCGTTTAGAGATACGATCTAAATAGGCCTGATGACGTGCATAATAGTTGCGCTCTGCAACAACTGGGCGGTTTTGTGGCACATCAATCGAAAGCTGATAACGAATACGTTCCCATACATCATCAAATACAGGAGGCGGCTCATCAATATCGGTTAATTGTTGATATTGAGCGTTGATCATCAATGCATCATTGATATCGCTCGGACTTGCGCCGTCTAATTGTTGCTCAACATTATTGCTTGCAACATCTGTGCTTGTTGAATCAGAAGCTGTTAATTGACAGCCGCTTAAAATCAGCGCAAGTGATAAAACTAAAGGAGACTTATACATATATACCCATACATCAGGTAAAAAAACTCGGCGAATATTACCTGCTCTGAGAACATATTGCCACTTTATGACCAGTTTATGTCAGCTTATTATTGCAAGATGCTGATCTAAATATACAAAATTGTAACTACCGGTGTTTACGTTTTTTTAAAAGTTATCTTTCCAGGCTCTGAGACCTGCAAAGCGTTGCCAAGGTTCATTCAGATCCAAATTAATTTTTAGCTCATCAGGAAGCTCATCAGTGATTGTTGCTATATTGCTACGTAAAAATGGATTTATTTGTTTTTCCACGCCTAACTGGGTTGGCAAGCTTATTTCGTCTTTGGCACGCAGCGCATCAACTTCATCACTGTAGCTGAGTAAGTACTCATTGTTTGGTTCTACAGCTTTTGCGAAAGCTAAGTTGGCTTGCGTGTATTCATGGGTGCAGTAAATTTTACACTCATCTGGCAGGGCTCTTAGTTTACATAACGAGTGCCACATTTGTTCTGCGCTGCCTTCAAATAATCGTCCGCAGCCAGCACTAAATAAGGTGTCGCCAGTAAAACTTAATTCGTCATTAATGTAACAAACATGGTCTAGGGTATGACCAGGTGTCGCAAGCACGGTAAAGGTGTAATCATAAACAGTGACTTTATCCGCTTCTGATACGCAATGAGTAATACCTTTAAAAGGGCTATGTCTTGGCCCATAAACCGGAATATCACGAAATTCCTTAACCAGTGCAGCCACGCCATCGGTATGGTCATAATGGTGGTGAGTAATCAAAATACCGCTAAGTGTTAAGTTATGCTCGCTCAGATAGTTTAAAACAGGCTCTGCTTGACCTGGGTCGACGACCCAGGCTGTTTGCTCAGCTTCATTGCTGATGCACCAAATGTAATTATCAGAAAAGGCTTTAATTGCTTTAACTTGCACCATGTTTAATTGCTCTATAAAGTGACAGTTAACACACAGTATAACGAGCTCAGAAAATGAAACCAGCCCTTAGTTTTCAAGAAGGTCCTAAGCCATACACTTGGCAGCAGTTCCCTCATGGCGACTATTTACGTGCTGAAATTGAACGTAAGCTAACGCCATGGTTGCCACGCATGTTTGGCTATCACATGCTCAAACTTGGTAATTTAAGTGGCGAGCTGGCAACCAGTGAAAGTCCTATTAAGCATCAAGTTTGTGTAGCAGAGCAGGGGTTATTTACAGGTGTTATTGCTGATGTAGACGAGCTGCCTTTTTATGAGCACAGTGTTGATGCTTGTATATTATCGCATTGCTTAGAATATCATTCTGATCCACACCACATCTTACGTGAAGCACATCGTACTTTAATTCCCGGTGGCTATCTGGTGATCACGGGCTTTAACCCGTTTAGCTTGTGTGGCTTGGCGCAGCTTTTACCTTTTAGTCGCCAAAAGTTACCTTGGACAGGGCGCTTTTTTACGCCATCACGAGTAAAAGACTGGTTGAATCTATTAGGCTTTGAGATTATTTCCGACGAGCGATTTATCCATTCATCGCTTGCAAGAGGCAACCGTTTGTCGCGTTTTGCTGCGTGGCGCAGTTTTGGTCAACAATATTTAAAGCCAATGGGCAGTGTTTATATGCTAGTGGCTCGAAAACGTGTGGCCCCGCTTACACCAATTAAACCTAAATGGCATGCAAGGCCGCAATTTTCGCCGGTAAAAGGAGCAGGGCTCAGGCAAACATCAAAGCAGCACTGTGAGTGGGATAGCTAAATAGTGTTGTTGCGTGTCTGTTTTACTTGGGTACTGGCCTGCACGAATATTTAATTGAATAGAAGGGTGCAACAGCTTTGGTACAGCCAAGGTTGCATCACGGCCTTCCCGAGTCGCAATAAAGCTTTGTTTATCCCCTTTTAAATGAATGTTTTGCTCACGCTGTTCTTTCACTGTGGTTTTGTTCGCAAGAGGGCGGCCATCTGGTTGATAGTCATGACACATCCAAAGTAGCGTATCGTCAGGAAACGCTAAAATTCGCTGTAGTGAATCATATAACTCACCGGCACTGCCTCCTGGGAAATCACAGCGGGCTGTGCCACTGTCTGGCATAAAGAAGGTGTCGCCAACAAATACATTGCCATTAATGTGAAAACACACGCTGTCAGGTGTATGGCCCGGTGTGGCAATCACATCTACTGTGTAATCACCTAACTGAAATTGTGCTTTATCAGCAAATAAAGCATCAAAAGGTTCACCATTACATGGCATATCAAGATTATAAAGTTGGCTAAAGTGTTGTTGCACTTGTGTGATCCCTTCACCCGTGCCGAGTTTACAAGGGTGTGTGTCTTGTAATTGCTGCTTTATGTAACTTGCTGCGGTGATATGGTCAGCATGGGCATGAGTTTCAAGAAGCCATTGTAGTGTCAGCTGCTCAGTCTTTATATAGTTAATGATCTCATTGGCGGTGGTAAAACTTAACTCGCCACTTGGCATATCAAAATCAGCTGGCGCATCAATCAGCAAGCACTGTTTAGTGCTTTCGCAACTGACTAAGTAACAGAGAGTGGCGCTTTGTTGATGAAAAAAAGAGTGAATGCGCAGAGCCATAATGAATCCTTTATATTTAGTTATAGCTAAATCTTATAACATATAACAAAAATATAAAACGACCTGCGCCAAGTTTATTTCAAGGGGCTTTAATTACCGTCGTAACCTGTGTCTTCAAGTAATTGATCGCTGCCAGCTGCTTCGCGGGCAAGATCGTCAACAATCTCATTGTATTTATTACCGCTATGGCCTTTTACCCAACGCCATTCTACCTCGTGTTGTTGGCAGGCAGCATCGAGTCGTTTCCATAAATCGACATTCTTAACTGGTTTTTTAGCAGCGGTTTTCCAGCCGCGCTTTTTCCAATTTTCAACCCATGACTCAATGCCTTGTTTCACATATTGGCTATCGGTCGTCAGAATGACGTGACAAGAGCGGGTGAGGGTTTCTAGTGCAACGATAGCTGCGAGCATTTCCATCCGATTATTTGTTGTTAGGGTGTAGCCTTGACTTAACTGCTTTTCGTGGCCGTTGTATCGCATCACGATGCCATACCCTCCAGGCCCTGGATTTCCTAAACATGATCCATCGGTGTAAATCTCTACGGTTTTCTGCACTGTTTTACCTTGATATTGTGTACAATAAAGTGAATATAGAAAGATACCAGAGTCAGGCTTAAGACGATATGGCACATAGACAAATAGTTTTAGATACAGAAACCACGGGTATTGACCCAAAGCAAGGCCACCGCATTATTGAAATCGGTTGTGTTGAACTTGTAAATCGCCGTCTTACTGGCAACAACTTTCATGTGTATATCAATCCACAACGTGAAATAGAAGAAGAAGCAATAGACGTTCACGGTATCACCAATGAATTTTTGCGTGATAAACCCCTGTACCACCAAATTGCCCATGAGTTTTTAGAGTATATTCGTGGGGCTGAGCTTGTTATTCATAACGCAGCGTTCGATATCGGCCACATGGATAATGAGTTTGCATTGTTAAATCAAGGTTTTCCGAATACTGCCGATGTATGTACTGTACTTGATACTTTAAAAATGGCGCGTGACTTGCACCCAGGTCAAAAGAATAACCTTGATGCACTTTGCCGTCGTTACGATATTGATAACTCAAAGCGTACGTTACACGGCGCTTTACTGGATTCTGAGATCTTAGCCGATGTTTACCTGTCGATGACGGGTGGGCAAGTAAAGCTGAATCTTAATCAAAATAAAGATGAAGGCTCAACTCAACAAGCTGGTGGTATTCGCCGACTAAGTGCCGATAGAGCACCGCTTGTGGTATTAAGAGCAACAGAACAAGAGCACGCCGCTCACGAAGAGCGTTTAGACTTGGTTGCAAAGGGTGGCCAATGCCTATGGCGTGCAGAATAAGGTAATAAAATGAGAAAACAACTACTAGCAGGATTAGTGTGTTTAATTCCCTTAGCGGGATTTGCCAACGAGCAAGATAAAATAACCCCATTAGAACGTGATGGGGTGCAAAATGAAATTCCCCTGCTAGAGAACCGTTTTCGTATTGACCATAAAGTCGATAAAGTAACCTTACTCTTCTTTCGTAAACGCGGTGCTCCTGCCGTTGTTTTAGTACGCCCTGACGGCACTAAGTATTACGCTACTGACTCAGTAAACAATGATGACCTCGACTGGCATGATGAACTGAGCTATGACCTGATCACCATTAGCAACCCTATGCCTGGCCCTTGGCAAGTGGTCGGCAGTATCTTGCCAGATAGCCGTATTATGGTGCTAGGTGAAATAGAGCTTAATGTTGATCCACTCCCGCCTATGCTGTTTCGTGGTGAAACAGTAAAGCTGACTGGCCGCGTATTAAATGATGGTGAACCAATAGAAGTTGGCCAGTTTCGCGATGTGATAAGTTTGCACGTTGATTTTGTCAGCACTAATAATAGTGATTACGCAAACTTTGGTGCGGGCACGCAAAGTGTTACCGACTTTAGAGATGATGGCCGTGGCTTTGATGAGCGTCCGCTTGATGGTGTGTTTACCGGTGAGTTTAAACTGGTCTTTCCGGCAGGAGAGTGGCAACCAGAGCTATATATAGAAACGCCTATACTAAAGCGTACCGTGGTGCAAAAACCAATAGTCGTGCATGAGCCGCCTTTTGATTATGAAGTAGCACTTGCTGAGCAAGATGAAGATGACCACATTTTAACGATCTCGTTAAATCCTGAAATCGTTAAAGCAGAAACTGTACTTATTCAAGGAAAAATATATTACCCCAATAATGAAGAGCAAATGTTCTCTTTAGATGCTGATAAATCGCAAACACGAGAGCTTGCAATTAAAAATTATGATTGGGGACGATACAGTGTTGAGCTCTCTGTATTTGGTAGCAACATAAATGACCGTGAATTTATGGCGACGTTACCTACTTATAAATTTGAAATTGAGCGACCAATTGAAGCTGTACCAGAAATTGTTCGCCCTGAAATCGATTTAGAAGCGCAAGCAGAGCAACAACGAATTCTTGAAGAAGAACAAAAAGCGTCCACCATGCTCATGGTGACCTTAATTGTTGTTGGAAATTTAACCGTCCTTTTATTAGGTTGGCTGGCAATTAGAATTTTTGTTCAGAAGAAACCGCTGAAATTTAAAATTTCTTTACCGTTTTTAAAGAAAAAAAATCAAACCGAAAATGATGAGCAAGCAACGAATGAAAATGAAGTTGGCAAAAATGGCTCAAAAAATGATAAATCAGGTGAAATTTTAAACCTTTCGATGTCAGATGACTAAAAAACCTGTAAAAATACAAAAAACCCCTTGACGAACCAGAGGGTGATTCGTATTATTCACGCCGCTGTCAGGGGAGACTCAGTCAGCAACGAAAATGTGGAGTGGTAGTTCAGTTGGTTAGAATACCGGCCTGTCACGCCGGGGGTCGCGGGTTCGAGTCCCGTCCACTCCGCCAATTTTCGACAATTTGTAAGTATGCGCTGGAGTGGTAGTTCAGTTGGTTAGAATACCGGCCTGTCACGCCGGGGGTCGCGGGTTCGAGTCCCGTCCACTCCGCCAATTACTTACACAACTTATGGTTGTAAAACATTTTCCTTTGCGGAGTGGTAGTTCAGTTGGTTAGAATACCGGCCTGTCACGCCGGGGGTCGCGGGTTCGAGTCCCGTCCACTCCGCCAATAGGAAAAATAAATAGCAGTAAATACTGCGGAGTGGTAGTTCAGTTGGTTAGAATACCGGCCTGTCACGCCGGGGGTCGCGGGTTCGAGTCCCGTCCACTCCGCCACTATTTAAACGCTATTTTATTACAAAATTTGTATCGCGGAGTGGTAGTTCAGTTGGTTAGAATACCGGCCTGTCACGCCGGGGGTCGCGGGTTCGAGTCCCGTCCACTCCGCCAACAAATTAAGTAATAACAATGATATCTATGCGGAGTGGTAGTTCAGTTGGTTAGAATACCGGCCTGTCACGCCGGGGGTCGCGGGTTCGAGTCCCGTCCACTCCGCCATTTGATATCATAAACAAATTAAGTGCATTACCCCATGCACATACCACTGCGGAGTGGTAGTTCAGTTGGTTAGAATACCGGCCTGTCACGCCGGGGGTCGCGGGTTCGAGTCCCGTCCACTCCGCCATTT
>NZ_LKDX01000046.1:0-30929 GCF_001401795.1 Pseudoalteromonas sp. P1-26
TTCAGACCATAACAAACACATTCATGGCTAAAGCCATTCCAACAAGTACACTTTGCCTAGAACCTAGAACCTAGAACCTAGAACCTAGAACCTAGAACCTAGAACCTAGAACCTAGAACCTAGAACCTAGAACCTCCACCTATCGGCTGATAGCTGACGGCTGAAAGCTGATAGCTCTGTGTTGGGCTTCACTCCGCTCTACCCAACCTACGCCAGACCTCAAAACTTTACTCTTTCAACTTTCCCCTCACTAACTCCACTCTCGTATCTCGTGAACTAAAAAAAGCCCAGCCGGTTTCCCGACTGGGCTTCTATATCTAGCAATGATGAGATTACTTAATCATGCTGTAGATAAGTGCAAACACAGCTAGAGAGCCAACTGTTAATACAAACAGTGTGCTTAAGCGGTTTCTGTATTTGTGTAAGCTAGGTACTTTATAAACGGCAATCATTGGCATGATGAAAAGGATCATGGCGATAATAGGGCCTGATAGCTGATCCATCATGTCTAAAATACTTGGGTTGATCACTGAGCAATACCAAATAGCGAAGAACATGATAACAGTGCCAATTTTATCAACGAGTTTAGGGTTCATATGGGCTTGCTTACTAACAAGACCATTAAAGCTTTCACGGGCACCTAAGAAGTGACCTAAGAACGAAGAGGTAATTGCAATAAAGGCAACTAATGGCCCTAAGGTCGCAATAAACGAGTTATCAGTGATATTGGCAAGGAATGACAAGATAGACACGTTATCAGCTTTTGCTTGTACCATTTGCTCAGTAGATAGTGACAACACACATGAGAATACAAACAGTAAAACAAACACGATTAATAGTAGACTGGTACGCTTCAGAATTGCTTCTGACTTCATTTTAGCATTGTTGCCATAGTGAGCACGCTGTACATGTACAAAGCTTGATATCGCAGCTGCGTGGCTAAATGAGAATACGATGATAGGTATTGATAACCAAAGTGTTTTCATGAAGCCAGAAAACTCAGGCACTGTTACATCTGGCATTTGCCAACTTGGGATCAAGTAAATCGATAAGAAAAACAAGATAGCGACGAGAGGATAAACAAGGATTGCAAAAGCACGTAACATCAATGCTTCACCACCTAGCATTAAACTGATCATACCGCCAACGAGCACACCAGATAACAGTACGCGTGGTGGCGACTCCATACCTAATTGATTAACGATAAAACTGTCTACTGTATTGGTTAAGCCAACACCATAAATAAGTAAGATAGGGAAGATAGAGAGAAAGTACAGTAAAGATATTAAGCGCCCTGCATTAATGCCAAAGTGTTCTTCTACAACATCGGTAAAATCCGCTTCAGGCTTTTTTGATGATAAAACAAATCGGGCTAAACCTCTGTGAGCTAAGTAGGTCATCGGAAAGGCAAGACATGCCATGATAATCAAAGGCCAAAATCCGCCGATACCGATATTAATTGGTAAGAATAAAATCCCTGCACCAACTGCGGTGCCAAATAAACTTAATACCCATTGGGTGTCATGAAGGTTCCATTTTGAGTTACTACTTGTTGTCGATGCATCATACGGCATAGCATCTTGATGTGTGTTCATTAGCACTCCACTATTAGAATAATAATTGTCGCGCAGCATATAGAAAAGCGATTAAGAATGCATGTTTTAGCGTTGTATTTAGATAACTATGCTGTAAGGAGAGACTTACAAAGGAAGGTGGCAGGGCTTATTTATAAAGCCCTGTTGTGGTATTTATTCTGCTGCTGCAAGTGCGCGAGCTTTAATGTCTGCGGCAAATGCTAAACCTTTCTTAAAACGTGCCTCAGCTGCAGTGATTTCACTTTCATCACCATTAGCGGCAAGTACCCCTTGTGAAAGGGCTTTATATAGTGCGCTAATTTGGGCCTCGTAGCCGGCTTCAATTGCTTTTTCAACAGTCGTCATGGTTATTCCTTTAATAGTTTGAGAGAGCAAAATACTATAGGAACAAAGGCTTATTGGCTAGGTTAAACTGATTGTAAAATAAGGAGTATTAAAGGGGCTAGAGTTACGATGATAGGATAGATGCTGGGTTTCGCTACGCTCTACCCAGCCTACGATATTTAACGGAACGCTTTAGTTCTGTAATGCAGATACGACAAAAAACGGATTCAGATACTCTTCTTTACTGTTATACAGTAGTGGGCTGCCATCGAGTTTACTAACCGTTGCACCTGCTATTTCGGCAATCGCATGGCCAGCTCCGGTATCCCACTCACAGGTTGGGCCAAGGCGTGGGTATATATCTGCACTACCTTCGGCAACCAGACAAAGTTTTAGCGAGCTTCCCTTTGAAACCATTTCTACATCTTCAAACTGTTTTACAAATTCAGCTAAATCTGGAGAAGGGTGTGAACGGCTGCCGACAACACGAATAAGCCCTTTATTTGGCTTACGAGTTACCTTAAGTTCGATACGTTCATCACCTTTATCTTTAAAGGCACCTATTGCTTCTGCGGCAATATACGACACACCTAATGCTGGTGCATCAACAACAGCTAATACCGGTTTACCTTTTTCTATCAAGGCAATGTTTACTGTAAACTCGCCATTTTTTTTAATGAACTCTTTGGTGCCATCAATTGGGTCTACTAACCAGTAGCGGTGCCAAGTTTGACGAATATCCCAGCTAATATCAGCGCTTTCTTCGCTTAGAATTGGTACATCAGGGGTAAGATGTTGTAAGCCATTCATAATCACTTTGTGAGCTGCTAGGTCGGCGTCGGTCACTGGGCTTTCATCAGCTTTGTACTCAACATTAAAGTCCTTTTCGTAAATCCCCATTATTGCGCTACCGGCTTGGCGTGCGAGGAGTAAGATTTCTTCTAGCAGTTCCGTTTGATTCATGACTTAACCTATAATTTGCTGTTGTTTTAAATACGCTACCAGCTCTTGCACCGATTGGTCTAGGGTGTTTTTGCTAGTATCGATTTTAATTTCTGGCGATGTAGGGATTTGATAGTCTGAGTCGATACCAGTGAAGTGCTTAATTTCACCTGCTCGCGCTTTTTTATAAAGCCCTTTAGGGTCGCGTGTTTCACACACGTCGAGGGGGGTATCTAAAAATACCTCAATAAACTCACCATCCTCTACTAAGTTTCTTACCATATCGCGTTCGCTTTGAAATGGCGAAATAAATGCGGTTAATACCACAAGACCGGCATCGACCATTAGCTTTGCAGTTTCACCAACGCGGCGAATGTTTTCCACGCGGTCTTCATCAGTAAAGCCAAGATCTTTGCACAAGCCATGACGAACATTGTCACCATCGAGTAGATAGGTGTGAACACCTAATTGATTTAATGCGCTTTCTAGTGCGTTCGCAACTGTGCTTTTGCCTGAACCTGAAAAACCAGTGAACCATAGAATGGCAGGCTTATGCTTTTTTTGCTCACTACGCTGTGATTTGCTAATGGCGTAATTATGCCAAACGATATTTTCATCCATTATCTTTACTCCAATGATTGAGGAACCAAAGCTCTCAAAATAAAGAAATAGATTTAAAGGGGTGAGAGTGTGGTAATCAAATATAAATAGTAATGCTGGCTTTAAAACGTTTGTTGTCTTATAGCCAGCATTGTCTTACCTAGCTTATTTAAGTTGGCTTATATCAAGCGCTTGCCAATGAGGGAAGTGCTTGCGTACTAAAGCATTAAATTCAACTTCAAAGTCGCTAAAGCTACTTTGTTGCTCTTCAGTGCTAAGTAATTGCTCAATCATACCTGCCGCAACGGTTAGGTTTGATAGGCGGTCAATTAGGATAAACGCACCTGTTTCATGGTTGTTGTGGTACTCATCAGCCAAAATTGTTTCTGTAAGCTCTAAGGTTACAATCGCAATTTCGTTAAGTTGTAATGAGTCTGCTTGACCATGCTCAAGGGTATTTACATCAATCGTGTGATCGATTTTTCTTACCACTGCCGAGGTATTTTTGCTGCCTAACTTAAAGTTGTAGCTTTTACCTAATACAAGCGGCGCTTCATGCATCCATACTAATTTAGCTTGAATACGGTTTGAAACAGCGGCTTTTGAAGCGGCTGGTACAATCACATCGCCACGGCTGATATCAATTTCGTCGTTTAACGTTAAGGTAATTGCTTGGCCTGCTTCAGCTGTATCTAAGTTGCCATCGAAAGTCACAATCTCTTTGATGCTTGAGCTTTTACCTGATGGTAAAACCTTTACTGCATCACCCACGCTGAACTTGCCAGAGGTTAAAGTACCTTGGAAGCCTCGGAAGTCTAGGTTAGGGCGTACCACATACTGGACCGGAAGACGTGCTTCAAAACCGTTATCAAGTTCTGCAGCTGGTGAGTCTTCAAGTAACTCAAGTAGTGGTTTATCAGTGTAGTAAGGTGTGTGCTCTGAGCGTGTAACTACATTGTCACCTTTTAGCGCTGACATAGGCACAAACTTGATATTAGAAACGTTTAGTTGCTCTGCAAACTTAAGGTAATCCGCTTTGATTTTCTCATATACGGTTTCATCAAAATCGACGATATCCATCTTATTGATAGCAACAACAAACTGCTTAATACCTAGTGAGTCACAGATAAAGCTATGACGCTTAGTTTGTACTTGTACGCCGTAACGAGCGTCAACTAAGATAATCGCCACATCACTGGTTGATGCACCGGTTACCATGTTACGCGTGTACTGCTCATGTCCTGGCGTATCAGCAATAATGAACTTACGTTTTGCTGTTGAGAAGTAACGATAAGCAACGTCAATGGTAATACCTTGCTCACGTTCAGCTTGAAGACCATCTACAAGGAGTGCTAAATCAAGCTCTTCACCGGCATTACCGACTTTTTCATTGTCTTTATGCAGGGCTGCAAGTTGGTCTTCATAAATTTGGTGACTGTCGTGTAAAAGGCGGCCAATCAGCGTTGATTTACCGTCATCCACACTACCACAGGTCAGCATGCGTAAAAGGCTTTTGTCTTGTTGACGCGCAAGGTAGGCGTCGATACCTAACTCTCTTACTTCATTAATCGTGTCGTTTGTTTTAGACATTAGAAATAGCCCTCACGTTTTTTCTTTTCCATTGAACCAGCAGAGTCGTGATCAATCACGCGGCCTTCACGCTCAGAAGAGGTTGAAAGCAGCATTTCTTCAATAATTTCAGTTAAGGTTCCTGCATTTGATTCCACAGCACCTGTCAGCGGGTAACAACCAAGGGTACGGAAACGGACAGATTTCATTTGTGGTACTTCGCCTTCTTCTAATGGCATACGCTCGTCATCAACCATGATTAGCGTGCCGTTACGCTCAACGACTGGGCGTTCTTTTGCAAGGTAAAGTGGAACCATTTCAATGTTTTCTTGGTAGATATACTGCCAAATATCAAGTTCAGTCCAGTTAGATAACGGGAATACACGAATGCTTTCACCCGGGTTAACTTGGCTGTTGTACGTATTCCAAAGCTCTGGACGTTGGTTTTTTGGATCCCATCTGTGGTGTTTATCACGGAATGAGTACACACGCTCTTTAGCTCGTGATTTCTCTTCGTCACGACGTGCCCCACCAAACGCAGCATCAAAGCCGTATTTATCTAACGCTTGCTTTAAGCCCTGCGTTTTCATGATGTCGGTGTGCTTTGCAGAGCCGTGTACAAATGGATTGATATCAATCTCTAACCCTTCAGGATTTTTGTGGACGATTAAATCAAAGCCATACTCTTTAGCTAGGCGGTCACGAAACTCGATCATTTCCTTAAACTTCCAGTTGGTATCAACGTGTAAAAGTGGAAATGGGATCTTTGCTGGATAAAACGCTTTACGTGCTAAGTGTAATAACACTGATGAATCTTTACCGATTGAGTAAAGCATCACCGGGTTTTCAAACTCAGCAGCAACTTCGCGCATGATTTTGATACTTTCAGCTTCTAATTGCTGAAGGTGTGTTAAAGCCATTGTTAGTCGTCCTACTAAAATGATTAAAAGTTAAATTAAGCTACGCCAGTAATTGGCTGGGCAAAGCTGCTGGTTTGCTCTGTTTGACCAAACCATGCAAGCTGATGATGCAATGATGCAACTTCGCCAATAATTAATAAGGCGGGTGAAATAATGCTATAGCGCGAAATCAAATCGGCCAGCTCACCTAATTGCCCTGTTACCACACGTTGTTCTTTACGTGTGCCGTTTTCGATAATGGCAACGGGGGTATCTGCACCGCGGCCATGTTTCAATAGTTGTGCTTGAATATGCGGTGATTTAATCACTCCCATATAAATCGCTAAGGTCTGATTTGGCTTGGCAAGTGACTGCCAATCTAATTCTTGACCATCTTTTTTACAGTGACCCGTTACAAACTGAATGGCTTGCGCATGATCTCTGTGAGTAAGTGGAATACCTGCATAAGCGCTACAACCTGCAGCAGCTGTAATACCCGGTACGATTTGGTAACGCACTTTATTCGCGGCAAGAACTTGTACTTCTTCACCACCACGACCATAAATAAACGGGTCGCCACCTTTAATACGGCAAACTTTTTTGCCTTGCTTGGCAAAATCGACCAACATCTGATTGGTATCTTCTTGCGCTACGCTGTGATCGCCTAAACGTTTACCTACGCAAACTAGGTCGGCATCACGGCGTACTAAATCCATAATTTCATCAGAAACTAAGTAGTCATATACAACTACGTCGGCTTGTTGCATTAACTGTAGTGCTTTTAAGGTTAGTAGCTCAGGGTCACCTGGGCCTGCACCTACAACATACACTTCGCCTTCTGGTTCTGGCTTTGCATCTAATAATTGCTCTAACTGCGCTGTTGCAGCTTCGGTATTACCCGCTTGTACTTTGCTTACAACTGATGAATCAAATACGCCTTCCCAAAACTGACGACGATCAGCAAAGTGTTTAAAGCGTTGTTTTACTTTGTCGCGAAAGCTACCAACTAATGTAGCAAGTGGACCAATATGCTGTGGAATAAGCGTTTCAAGTTTTTCACGTAAACGACGTGCTAATACTGGCGCTGTGCCTGCGCTTGAAATTGCAATTGTGATCGGGTCTCGGTCAACAATTGATGGGAAAATAAAGCTGCACTTAGGTTGATCATCCACCACGTTAACGAAAATATTGCGCGCATTAGCAAGTTCGAACACATCTTTGTTAACGCTGTCTATATCAGTTGCAGCGATTACCAGCATTTGCTGATCTAAATACTGTTCTTTGAAAAAGTCGTTAATGAGTGTTACATCACCTTTCTCAGCAAGTTCTCGAAGTTCATCACAAAATTCAGGGGCGACTAGCGTCACATGAGCACGCGCTTTTAAAAATGCGCGGCATTTGCGTAATGCGACATCTCCACCGCCGACTACCAGCACAGGTTTGTCGTCTAATTTGGTAAAGATTGGTAAATATTGCACTTTGTTCTCACCCCTAAAACACATCAAGAAACTGCTTATTGCAGGCAAGCAGAATATAGTGCTCTAAAAAAAGTAAAAAATAATTAAAACCAAGTTTATATAACTAAAAGTTATACCAGGTGGTTTGTTTTGGCTTAAGACTTAGTTAACAAGGGATTGCGGCGAGTTACAAGTAAATAAGCAGCCTTATGGTGATTAGTTATGATTTATAGCCGAATGATAAAAATTTGCTACTATAGGTCACTAATATGGCAACACAAATATAAGAGCTATGACTAAAATGCAAACAAGCGCTGCCCAAGCGGTGGCACTGATGGACTTAACAACTCTGAATGACAGCGACACAACAGAAACCATTAATAACTTGGTTGCCAGTATTGAGCCAACGTTAGGTATTCCTGCAGCGGTCTGTGTGTATAGCCAGTTTGTAAGCGACGCTAAACTAGCACTCGCTGAGCGTGAACTACAGCAAGTTAAAGTGGCTACAGTTACGAACTTTCCTAGTGGGGATGAGCCGTTAGAGCAAGTGTTAAATGAAACCCTATTTGCCATTGAACGCGGTGCTGATGAAATTGATTTAGTGATCCCCTACAAAGCGCTTATTGGTGGTGATGAGCGCAAAGTTTTAGAGTATGTCAAAGCGTCAAAAGAGGCATGTGGCACTCAAGCGCAGCTTAAAGTCATAATCGAAAGTGGCGAATTAAGCGATGACCTCATTGCAACAGCAACTCAGCTGGCAATTAATGGCGGCGCTGACTTTGTTAAAACCAGTACCGGTAAAGTGACTGTAAATGCAACGCTAGCTGCAACTGACATCATGTTAAATACTATAAAAGCGAGTGGTAAAAAGGTTGGTTTTAAGGCGGCAGGCGGGGTCAGAACAGTTACCGATGCTGCTGAGTATTTAGACCTAGCTGAATCAATCATGGGTGAAGCGTACTTACAACCCGAGCTATTTCGTTTTGGCGCTTCTGGGTTATTAAAAGATGTGTATGCAACATTAAATGAATCGTGAAAGTGAACAAGAAAAAATAGCGCTCGAGCATGGCGCAGCAAAGTTGTTTTTGCGCTGTTACGAAAAGCAGTTTGGCGTAAGTATGCGTAATATTTGGCATAACACGCCAAGCAAACCAGACGTGAGTTGTTATAAAGGTGATGAACGGCTCGATATTGAAGTCGCACATTTATATGCCAGCGAAACAGAAGCAATGGCGGTGTTAGGTCGGCCGCTGTCTATCTCAATGCAACGAGATCTCGCTGAAATGGCTTTAGCACCGAGTAACGAGCGTCTGCACTGTGCTTTGCATCGCTTGCTGGCACAAAAAGCTAAGAAACACTACGAGTCTACTCAGCCTTGGTTATTAATTCGAAATGCCAGTACTATATGGCATCTTGATGATTTTAAGTCAGTACTTACTCACCTTGATGTGCCTAAGCAGCATCCATTTCAACAAATTTGGTTGTTATGTGATTTTTATCGTGGTGAGTTATTACAAATTTTATAATGGAATGAGATAACAACAATGAAATTTAAACGTTCAGGGACGCAAACACTTCTATCGAGTGTTTTTCCAAGTTTAGCATTAGCAGGTTTAGTGGCTGTATCGCTCACGGCATGTACTAACCCAAGTACACCAGCGGGTGAAGAGGGTTACGTATTTGAAAAGCCGCGGGTGTTTGGTGAAGGCGGTTATCAAGGCACTATGATTGGCCCAGCTAATTACGGCATGTCACTTTGGCGAAATCAGGTGATTAATATTGATATGCGCCCGAATACGTATACTGAAGCATTTAAAATCTTAGCTAACGATGACTTAAACATTAGTTTTGATTTTCATGCGGTCATTTCAATAGAAAGCGGCTCTGTCAGAGCGGTGGTTGAGCAATACGGTGGTGAAGATTGGTATCCGCGATTTGTTCGTGAAACATTTAGAACTTATGTGCGTGATATAGTGCAGCAATACGATAGTGGTGTGTTAAAAACTAATCGCGAGAAAATAGCAGCAGAAGTAACAGCTCGGTTAAAAGCATATTTAGAACCAACGCCATTTAAGCTCGCCAATGTCGTAGTGGGAAATATTAATTATCCGGCTATTGTTGCTAATGCTGTTGAGAAAAAGTTGGCTGCACAACAATTACTGTCTGAAAAAGAAACGCAAAAAGAAATTGCACGAAAAGATGCTGAGATACGTGTAGAAGAAGCGAAAGGTATTGCACAGGCGCAAAAAATCATTAATGCCACTTTGACGCCAAATTATCTACAACATGAAGCTATTAATGCGCAGTTAAAGATGGCTGAGTCACCTAACCATACAACAGTTTATATTCCTGTTGGTAACAATGGTGTACCACTGGTGAAAGGCACAAACTAAGGGTTTAAACAGCCAGTGCTGGCACTGGCTGTTAGTTTGCTTAGTTAAATTTAAACATACTGCCAAAGCTTTCTAAACTTGATTTGTTCGTTTTGGCAATACACCCTGAATCATCAAGAGACTTCTTAGTTGTCTCATCAGCAAGGCCTGTCACTTTCAGCTTTTTTTCTTGCTGATACTCAGTGAGCGCAATCACCGTTGCTTCATCGTACTCTACGTCTTCTATTTCATATTCTTCGTAGTGAGGCTGCCTTTTCAAATAACCCAAACAAACCAAGTTCAGTCGTGACATCGCTAAGTCTGTTTTTTCGTAGTAAGGCATTCTGTGAGTTGGAACACTAACCGATGCAACTGGCGCTTTAGCGGGTGCTGCTGCGGTTACTTTTAGTGGTGCAGGGGCTGTATGGCCTGCTGCAATGGTGTTATCGCTATTATAGCGATAATAAGTTGTTGGTACTTTTGATTCTAAAAACTCAACAGCTTTTACGATCACTTCGCGCAATGCTTTTTCTTTTGGTGTGTTTGACCAGCTACTTAAGTTACCACCAACGAGTGCGCCACCAAAATTGGTAGCAGCAGATGTAAAGTCAAAATCTTTACTGCCACCCTCAACACTGGTAGCGGCTAAAATACGTGAAGTACGCGTATCGATTAAGCGTAAATCTATCGCCATGTGCGAACTTGAAAAACCCGCCGATACTGAGCTAAATACATCGCCGATAAAGCCACCACTGCCGACACGAGTGCCTGAGTTGTCATCATCAAACTCTGTAACTGCGGCAACCACAACAATTTCGGCTCCCTCTATTTCACCATACGCAGCTCCTGATGCTGCACTCACACGGCCTGACACAGCAAGGTCTTGTTCTGATAATACGGCATCAAGTGCTTGTCGCTCTAAAACAATAAAGCGATTGGTGCTAACTAATGCCGTTGTGAGTTGATCGGCCATACCTTCACCAATTTCTTTACGCCACCAACGTGAATCGTTTGATTTATCAGTAAAGCGGGCAACAGCGATCCGAGCTTTTGGGCCATTGTACTGCTGCTGTGCAACTTCGTTTATATCTGGGCTATTGTTATTGCTGGTGGTTGTCGAAGTACTTTGGCATGCAGTCAGTGCTGCAGCAAGTAACGTAATCGAAATTGCTTTGTGTGTTTTGGTGAGCATATGACTTTCCTTAACTTATATCTCATGCAGTAAATAACGCCGCACTATGGGCTTTGTTGTTATTGATGTTTGTATGGATAAGCTATAAAAATCAGTATTTTATTGATAGCACTCAGGCGAAAACTTTATTCACTGACGCGAAATTCGGCATGTTTTTGATATTTTTCTCGATACTGTTTTGGTGATAAGCCAACATAGCTCTTAAAGCTTCGGGCAAAATAGCTTTGTGAACTAAAACCTGCTTGCTCCGCTACTTGACCAATTGCTAACGCGCTATCGATTAGCTGTTTTTTTGCAAACTCTAAGCGAGTATTACGCAAATAATCAGAAGGCGTTTGTGAGTACAAGGCTTTCATTTTTAGTTGCAGAGCTCGAGAGCTTAAACATAACGCAGAGGCTAGTTGCTCAACCGAGAAGCTTTCATCTTGGTAATGCGCTTGTACTATCTGCTTAAGCTTTTCTGTAAAAGAGTAATCTTTATTTTGTACTGTTACTGCCGCTGTATCGCTATTCAGAGGAGCTGCCAGTTGTGCTGTTAGGTGTTGGTTTAAAATTTGTCTCAGATTAAGCAGTCCTTTTACTCTGCTTACTAGTAGAGCCGGTTCAAAAGGTTTACTTAAAAAGTCATCAGCTAATAAATCAAGCCCTTTTAAGCGACTGTGGGTATCTGCTTTAGCTGAAAGTAATAATACCGGAATGTGGCTGGTGGCCGGGTTTGCTCGAAGAGCTGCTAATAATTGATAGCCATCCATATTCGGCATCATCACATCACTGATAATGAGGTCAGGCAGGTCTGACTGACAAAGGTCGAGAGCTTGCTGGCCATCAGCAGCACAGATACAGTTAAACTCGTTATTAAATAAAGAAAGGAGCAGCTCTGCCATTTCCTCATTATCTTCAACAATCAGCAATGTCTGTTGTGAGGTAAGAACTTGCGTAGCACTATTAATGTGCTTATCAGCACTTTCAACCACAGGTAATGACACAGTAAAGCAGCTACCTTCAGCGATGTTACTGCTTACACTGATAGAGCCATCATACTTTTCAATGAGTTGTTTTACTAAGCTCAGGCCAATACCACTTCCTGGTTCTGACGATGTTAAGCGAGTAAAGCGCTGAAAAATAGACTGCTGATGCTCACTGGCAATACCCACACCGGTATCATTAATTTTAAACTGTAACGCTTGTTGCACTTCACTAAGGTGAATATCGACAGTGCCACCTGAAGGGGTGTACTTAAGTGCATTGCTTATCAGGTTACTGAAAATCGAGTGGGCATGTTCAGGAGCAAGGTTAATTTTAAGTGCTGTAGTGGTGGTGTCAGTGAAGCTAAATTGCAGCTGTTTTTGCTCATACAGAGGTCTGAAATCCGCCACTAAATCTGTTAAAAATGGCGTAATAGAATAGGGGCTGACAGTGTAAATTGCCGTGCTTGGACGTTGACTCAGTTGTAAAAGTTGATTGATGAGCTCTAGTAAGCGCTGGCAGTTACGTTTAATACTGGCTAGTTGCGTTTGAGCTTGAGAGTCTGCATTGCTTCGCTGTAACTGACTTACCGGAGCGAGTATTAAGCTAAGTGGTGTTTTGAGTTCGTGGCTGATGTTATCTAAAAACTGATCTTTTAATTTGTTTAACTCAATTTCGGTTTGCTTCTCTTGCTCTGCTAGTTTGCGCTTGTACAAGGCATTTAACACAAGCCAAGTCAGTGCTAAAGCAAACGTAAAGTAAATGCCGTAGGCTAATTTAGTTTGCCACCAAGGAGGCACAACAGTAAGTTCTAACAGCTGTGTACTGTCACTCCATTGGCCATATTGATCTTTTGCTTTTAGCAATAACTGGTAGTGACCAGCAGGCAGCTGTGGATAGTTAATTTGTCTAAGGGATGCATCGGTATATAAAAATTGCTCATCAAAGCCAGCTAGCTTGTAGCCATATTGGTAATGTTTTGGAGTCGAGCCATTTTTTAATGCACTAAATTTAAAGCCGATAACCCCCGCTGATTTTGCAAACGAGAATGTCTGAGTTGCACTAGCAAGCGTATTGGTTTGCTTATCAAAATGATTACTTTTAATTGCTCGGTTATTAAGTAATAACTCAGTTAACACTGGAGTAGGGGGAGTGTGCGATAAGGTTAGTTGCTCAGGGTAAAAATGATTGTAGCCATTAATACCCCCAAAAAATAACTCGCCATCGTCAGCTTGAAAGCTCGCACCCAGTATAAATGACTGGTGTTGAATACCATCTTCAGGCAAAAACTGCTGAATTTGCTGTGTGCTGGAGTTATAGCGAGTGAGTCCGCCATTGGTTGCAAGCCAAAGCGTGCCTTGTTTATCGGCAAGAATGTCAAAAATGTTGTCATTAGCTAATCCTTGCTGCTCAGTTATGTGTTTCACTGTGAGGGTATGTTTATTGACCTGATTCAAGCCTTGCATGGTGCCAACCCAAATGCTGTCTTCACTGAGTAATAAAGAGGTAACCATATTGTGGCTAAGCCCTGTCTCGCCTGAATCTTGCTCATCTAATAATCTAAATTCCTCTGTTGAGATATCTAGTTTATTGAGTCCTGCTCGGGTACCAATCCATAGTGCGTGCTCTTCATTATCATAAGCCAAAGTAAATACGGTGTTGTTGGCAAGGCTATTTTGCGCATCATTGTGCTTATAGTGAGTCACCTTGGCAGAGGTTGGTTCAAAGCGGGTTAAGCCTTGGTTACTACCTAGCCAAAGTGCACCTGTTTTGTCGCTGGTAATTGCGTAAACACGATCACTGGCTAGCTGGTGGCTTTGCATGGTGAAAGTTGTAAACTCATCAAGGCTGTCTTGATACTTAATTAAACCGCCACCGTAAGTACCAATCCATAATTGCTGGTTAGCATCTTCGTGTAGGGCAAATATATTGTTATTAGGTAGGGCGTTTTTAAAGTGTTGATAACCAGACGTTGTTTTGCGGTTGAGTCCATCACGGGTGCCAACCCATACCTCACCATTGGCTCTCTTAACTATTGAACGAACAAAGTTATGACTTAACGAATTTGCTTGAGAGGTTTTTAATTGATGAGAGAACTGTTGCTGCTTAGGATCATAGCGGTGCACACCATAGCCATCTGTGCCCAGCCAAATAACACCTTGCGAGTCTTGAAAAAGAGAAAGCAGATAGTCGCTGCTTAAGCCGTTGGGGTTTTGTTTGTCATGGCGATATTGAGTGAATTGCTCTTGTAAGTCAGCACCTGCAGGTAAAAGGTATAGACCTTGTCCATAGCTTGTAAGCCAAAGGTTTTGCTGTTGATCAACGAGGCTGTCTGTTACCCAGGTTCCATTAAACTGTTCGATTTTTTCACTACTTTGAGTAGCTAAATTTAATATATAAAGACCTTTTTTAGCGCCAATAAGCAGCTTTTCGTCATTAAGCAACTTGAGATGCCAGAGCGGCACGGCGATCTGAGCATGCTGAGTAAATTGCTCAGTAATTGGGTCAAATGAAATAAGCCCTTTATCTGTGGCAAGCCAAATTAGTTCATCGGTAATAACAATGTCTCGAACCAATGGCTGCGCTGATTTATAGTGAAAGTGTGTAAAACTATTATTTGATACATCAAAACGGGTTAATTTACCGTGTTCGTGACCTAGCCAAAGAATATCATCTTTAGCTAACGCCATAGACCAGATTTTATCTTCACTCAGTCCATCATTATTAGATGTAGAGTAAGTCTCAAACAGACCGGTTTTAGGGTTGAGTCTATTAAGCCCTTTGCTTGCAGTCGAAAACCATAGCTGGTTTTTACTATCTTTAACACAGCCGGTGATCCAGTTCCCTGAAATGCTTTTATGATCGCTGTTAGCTTTAAAACGCTTAAATTCATAACCATCAAAGCGATTTAAGCCACCTTGTGTAGCAAACCATAAAAAGCCTTGCTGGTCGGTGATGCTGCAAGTGATTGAATTTTGACTCAGGCCTTGCTGACTATTAAAAGTGCCTAGGTGTAAAGAACGTGCACTAGCCTGATTAGCCATCAACAAAGTGAGGCATAACAATACAATATTAAAAGGGGATTTTAATAGCAGCACACTGATCCATGTTGTTTCGTGTTCCTGTAATGGGTTTATGATAAACTGCTTTTTAATCAATGTTAATATTGATTTTTAAACGAACTGATGAGATTTTAACTAATGGGTATCTTTTACTCTTGTGTTAATGAATTGCGTAAGTATAATAGGCATCCACTTTGCAGGGGCGTAGTTCCAATTGGTAGAACAGCGGTCTCCAAAACCGACGGTTGGGAGTTCGAATCTCTCCGCCCCTGCCACTTTTTACACAATGTGTGCTAAGTCTGAAATTAAAAATCGGTTTAAACAAGTCAGTTTTTAAGTTTAGATTTTAATGGATTAACCCTGCCAGAGCGCAGGGTTGTTGTGTCTGTAGTTAAGGTAAAAATATTATGAGCACGAATGTAGAAACACCATCAAGTGCGATGGATTCAGTAAAGTGGATTGTAGCAATTGCGCTACTAGCAGGCGCAGTCGTTGGTAACCACATGTATGCAGACCAATCTGTATTATTACGTGCTATTGGTGTAGTGGTTGCTGTTGCAGCTGGTTTAGGCATTGCCTCACTAACTGAAAAAGGTCGTACTTTTCTTGCGTTTGCAAAAGAAGCACGTATCGAAGTACGTAAAGTTGTGTGGCCAACTCGCCAAGAAACAACACATACGACATTAATTGTAATGGTTGCAACTGTGATTATGGCGCTTATCCTTTGGGGATTAGATGGCATTTTATTCCGCGCAGTAGGCTTTTTAACTGGATTGGAGATCTAATCCCATGTCGGATGAGAAGAACGAAAAGAAACTACGTTGGTACGTAGTACAAGCTTTCTCTGGTTACGAGAAGCGTGTAGCACAAACTATTCTTGAGCACATCAAGATCGAAGGTTTGGAAGATAGTTTTGGTGAAGTATTAGTACCAACTGAAGAAGTTGTTGAGATGCGCGCTGGCCAAAAGCGTAAATCTGAGCGTAAATTCTTCCCAGGTTACGTACTAGTTCAAATGGACATGAACGATGCAAGCTGGCACTTAGTGAACAGCACTGCACGTGTTATGGGTTTCATTGGTGGTACGTCTGATCGTCCAGCACCAATTAGCCAAAAAGAAGCTGACCGCATCTTAAACCGTCTTCAAGAGAACTCTGAAGCACCTAAGCCAGCTACATTATTTGAGCCAGGCGAAGTTGTTCGTGTTATCGATGGTCCATTTGCTGACTTCAGCGGTGTTGTTGAAGAAGTTGATTACGAGAAGAGCCGCGTGAAAGTGTCTGTTCTTATCTTCGGTCGTTCGACACCTGTTGACCTTGAATTTGGTCAAGTTGAGCAAGACAAGTAAGTAAAAAATTAAAGCCGCCAAAATCGTTTAATATTTTGGCAATACGCTTGAAAAAGGCCGCTGATTAACTTATAATCAGCGGCCTTTTTGTGTTAGGGCAAGTTACAACTTGTTTTATCACTAAAAAGTGAGAACCAATTTTTAAACTGGGAAGCCGTTAGAGTACGCGTCCTCGCGCGCACAAGGCTATGACCCACCAAATGAGGTATTTATTATGGCTAAAAAAGTTGAAGCTATTATCAAGCTACAAGTTGCCGCTGGTATGGCTAACCCTAGTCCTCCAGTAGGTCCAGCACTAGGTCAACACGGTGTAAACATCATGGAATTCTGTAAAGCGTTCAACGCACGTACAGAATCTATCGAAAAAGGCGCTCCAGTTCCTGTAGTGATCTCTGTTTACGGTGACCGTTCTTTCACGTTCGACATGAAAACTCCACCGGCTGCTTACTTACTTAAGAAAGCTGCAGGCATCAAATCAGGTTCTGGCCGTCCTAACACTGAAAAAGTGGGTACAGTAACTCGTGCTCAACTTGAAGAAATCGTTGAGACAAAACGACCTGACCTTACAGCGGCTGATATGGACGCTGCAGTTCGCACTATCGCAGGTTCTGCGCGTGCGATGGGCTTGAACGTAGAGGACTAAGATAATGGCAAAATTAACTAAACGTATGCGTACAATCCGCGAAAAAGTGGATGTAACTAAAGATTACGAAATCAACGAAGCAGTTGCTCTTTTAAAAGAGTTAGCGACAGCTAAATTCGTAGAAAGTGTTGACGTTGCTGTTAACCTTGGTATCGATGCTCGTAAATCTGACCAAAACGTTCGTGGTGCAACTGTACTACCTAACGGTACTGGTCGTGAAGTTCGTGTTGCTGTATTCACACAAGGCGCTAACGCAGATGCTGCGAAAGAAGCTGGTGCTGAATTAGTGGGCATGGAAGATCTTGCTGAACAAGTTAAGAAAGGCGAGATGAACTTTGACGTTGTTGTTGCATCTCCAGACGCTATGCGTGTTGTTGGTCAACTAGGTCAAATCTTAGGTCCACGTGGTCTAATGCCAAACCCTAAAACTGGTACTGTAACGCCTAACGTTGCAGAAGCAGTTAAAAACGCGAAAGCAGGTCAAGTTCGTTACCGTAACGACAAGAACGGTATCATCCATACTACTATCGGTAAGGTTGATTTCACTGCTGAGCAACTTCAACAAAACCTTGAAGCTCTTATTGTTGCGCTTAAGAAGGCTAAACCTTCTCAAGCAAAAGGTACTTACGTGAAGAAAGTAACTATCTCTACAACAATGGGCGCAGGTGTTGCTGTTGACCAAAACTCTCTAAGCACAGTTGTTGCTTAATTAAGAGTTTACATGGCGCGAAATTTGAACTATAATTTTGCGCCATTTTGTTGAGAAAGTTAATTTCGAAACAAGTAAAGAATTCGGGTTGAAGTCCATAATTTCGTAATGCCTCCGGGTAAAAACGATAAATTGGGCTTCCGTCCAAGACCGTAGGCGGCTTCGGCCTTAATATTTTACCTACGTAGACGGTGTGAATCCCCAGATAGATTTTTCCTAATCTTCTGGCTCTCGCCGTAAAAAGCATCTCCATCTTTGATGGGGAAGAGTAGAACAGGGAAGCCAATTTCGGCAACCCATTAAACCAGGAGTAACACCCATGGCTTTAAATCTTCAAGGCAAAAAAGCAATTGTTGCTGAAGTCAACGAAGCAGCCACTGGTGCTCTTTCTGCAGTTGTTGCAGATTCTCGTGGTGTAACAGTTGGTGCTATCACTGCCCTTCGTAAAGAAGCTCGTGAAGCTGGTGTATGGATGAAAGTTGTTCGTAACACTTTAGCTAAACGTGCTGTTGAAGGTACAGATTTTGAGTGCCTTTCTGACTCACTTGTAGGTCCAAGCTTAATCGCTTTCTCTTCAGAGCACCCAGGTGCTGCTGCGCGTATCTTCAAAGATTTCGCGAAGAAGAACGAGAAATTCGAAGTTAAGACGGCTGCATTTGAAGGTAACGTAGTAGACGCAGCTATGCTAGCAACTCTACCTACTTACGACGAAGCTGTTGCACGCTTAATGAGCGCTATGAAAGAAGCGTCTGCAGGTAAATTGTGTAAAACAATTGAAGCAGTACGTGTACAGAAAGAAGAGCAAGCTGCTTAATTTTAAGCTGTTTTTTTGTTCACTTTCGGTGTAATATTTTTTTTGGGCTATATTTAGTCCGTAATAATTAGGAAATTTGTAATGTCTGTAACTAAAGACCAAATCCTTGATGCTATTGCTGAAATGTCAGTAATGGACGTTGTTGCTCTAGTTGAAGCAATGGAAGAAAAATTCGGCGTAACTGCAGCTGCTGCTGTTGTTGCTGGTCCTGCTGCTGAAGCAGCTGAAGAAAAGACTGAGTTCGACGTAATCCTTACTGGCGCTGGCGCTAACAAGGTTGCAGCTATCAAAGCTGTACGTGGTGCTACTGGTCTTGGCCTTAAAGAAGCTAAAGCACTTGTTGAAGCTGCTCCTGCACCTATCAAAGAAGGTGTATCTAAAGAAGAAGCTGAAGCACTTGCAAAAGACCTTACTGAAGCTGGTGCTGAAGTTGAGGTTAAGTAATCTAGCTTACGCTAGGTTCGCTGCCTGAGTAATCAGGCAAGGGCTGGTGATTATTTAATCACCGGCCTTTTTGCGCTATAGAGCGATGCAATCCTGTAACGCAAATAAAATCTAATTTTCTCTTTACTTTCAAGTTGTTACCTAGTTTGGTGTTGAAAGTGTCAGAGCAAAATAGAACAACAATTTAATGTTGTACATCTTGGCTTAGATGCCAGTTAAGTCTGTTCTTACAAGAACAGGTCGGGTCAAAGATCAGCAAGCTGAGGAACCCCATGGCTTACTCTTATTCTGAAAAGAAACGTATCCGTAAGGATTTTGGTAAACGTCCACAAGTTTTGGATATACCTTTCTTACTGTCGACGCAGTTAGAATCGTTTAAAAAATTCTTAGTCCCTGACGCTGATGGCGATCACGGTTTGGAAGCTGCTTTCCGTTCTGTGTTTCCTATCAAAAGCTACTCGGGAAATTCTGAGCTTCAATACGTAAGTTATCGTATTGGTGAGCCAGTATTCGATGTAAAAGAATGTCAAATTCGCGGTGTGACTTATTCTGCTCCACTTCGCGTAAAATTGCGTCTTGTGGTGATGGACAAAGAAGCACCAGGCACAGTTAAAGACATTAAAGAGCAAGAAGTTTACATGGGCGAAATTCCGCTCATGACTGATACCGGTACCTTTGTTATCAATGGTACAGAGCGTGTTATCGTTTCTCAGCTACACCGTAGCCCTGGTGTATTCTTTGATAACGACCGCGGTAAAACTCACTCGTCAGGTAAAGTACTTTATAACGCGCGTGTAATTCCTTACCGTGGTTCATGGTTAGACTTCGAGTTTGATGCAAAAGATAACCTTTATGTACGTATTGACCGTCGTCGTAAATTACCGGCGTCAATCATCCTACGTGCACTTGAGTACTCAACGGATGAAATCCTAGAGATATTCTTCGATACAACTGCGTTTGAAGTTGCTGACGGTAAAGTTCTTATGGAACTTGTTCCTTCACGCTTACGTGGTGAAACTGCCGCTTTTGATATCAAAGGCGAAGACGGTGAAGTCCTTGTTGAAGCGGGTCGTCGTATTACTGCGCGTCACATCAAGAACATCGAGAAAAAAGGTATTAACCAATTAGAAGTACCGCATGAGTACATCATTGGTCGTGTTGTAGCTAGAAACTATGTTGATGAGTCAACTGGTGAGATCATCGCAAACGCGAATGACGAGCTATCACTTGAGCTAATGGCTGAATTGGTTAAAGCAGGTCACACTAAGATTGATACACTATATATCAACGAAGTGGACAGCGGCGCCTACATGTCAGATACATTACGTATCGACACAACAAGCAACCGTTTAGAAGCATTAGTAGAAATTTATCGCATGATGCGCCCAGGCGAGCCACCGACGAAAGACGCGGCTGAAGCCTTATTTGATAACTTGTTCTTCTCTGACGAGCGTTACGATTTATCAACAGTTGGTCGTATGAAGTTCAATAGCCGTGTAGGTTATGACTCAGATACTGGCCCTGGCACATTATCGAAAGAAGACATCGTAGCTGTTATGAAAGTGCTTATCGCTATTCGTAACGGTGTTGGCGATGTTGATGATATCGACCACTTAGGCAACCGTCGTATCCGTAGTGTTGGCGAAATGGCTGAGAACCAATTCCGCGTTGGTCTAGTACGTGTTGAGCGTGCTGTACGTGAGCGTTTAAGCTTAGGTGACCTTGACGCTGTAATGCCACAAGATCTTATTAACGCTAAGCCTATTTCGGCTGCGGTTAAAGAGTTCTTTGGTTCATCTCAGTTATCACAGTTCATGGACCAAAATAACCCGCTTTCAGAAGTAACGCACAAGCGTCGTATTTCTGCATTAGGCCCGGGTGGTTTAACACGTGAACGCGCTGGCTTCGAGGTTCGAGACGTTCACGTAACTCACTATGGTCGTGTATGTCCAATCGAAACGCCTGAGGGTCCAAACATCGGTCTAATTAACTCATTGTCTACGTACGCACGTACGAATGACTATGGTTTCTTAGAAACACCTTACCGTAAAGTGGTAAACGGTGTAGTTACTGATGAAGTAGATTACTTATCAGCCATTGAAGAAGGTCAGTTTGTTATCGCTCAGGCGAACTCAAACTTGAACGAAAACAATGAGTTTGTTGATGAACTAATTCCATGTCGTCACAAAGGTGAATCAACCTTTATGGGCAAAATGGATCAGCAATATATGGACGTATCACCACAACAGGTGATCTCTGTAGCGGCAGCACTTATCCCGTTCCTAGAACACGATGATGCTAACCGTGCATTGATGGGTTCAAACATGCAACGTCAAGCCGTACCAACACTTATCGCGGACAAACCGCTGGTAGGTACAGGTATCGAGCTTACACTAGCGAAAGATTCTGGTGTAACTATCGTTGCTAAGCGTGGTGGTGAAGTAATGTATGCGGATGCAAGCCGCATCGTCGTAAATGTACATGAAGATGAGCGTATTCCAGGTGAAGCGGGCATCGATATTTACAACCTTACTAAATACACTCGCTCAAACCAAAATACATGTATTAACCAAAAACCAACTTGTATGGTTGGTGAGCCGGTAACACGTGGTGACGTATTAGCAGATGGTCCTTCGACTGACTTAGGTGACTTAGCACTTGGTCAAAACCTTCGCGTGGCATTCATGCCATGGAACGGTTATAACTTCGAGGATTCAATCCTATTATCAGAGCGTGTAGTTCAAGAAGATCGTCTAACGACTATCCACATTCAAGAACTACAATGTATCGCACGTGATACTAAATTAGGTCCTGAAGAGATCACAGCAGATATCCCTAACGTAGGTGAGTCTGCACTAGGCAAGCTTGATGAATCAGGCGTTGTTTATATCGGTGCTGAAGTTAAAGGCGGCGATATCCTAGTAGGTAAAGTGACTCCGAAAGGCGAAACGCAATTAACACCAGAAGAAAAGCTACTACGTGCTATCTTCGGTGAGAAAGCGTCAGACGTTAAAGACAGCTCTTTACGCGTACCAAACTCTGTAACTGGTACTGTAATCGACGTACAAGTTTTCACCCGTGACGGTGTTGAAAAAGATAAGCGTGCGTTAGAAGTTGAAGACATGCAGCTTCGCGAAGCGAAGAAAGACTTCAACGAAGAGTTCCGTATCTTAGAAGCAGGTGTATTAGACCGTGCTCGTAAGTTACTTGTTGACGCAGGTCTGAACGCAGATTCAATTGCATCACTAAATGCTGAAAAGCTGCTTACTCAAAGCCTTGCTGAAGAAGATAAGCAAGCTGAACTTGAGCAACTAGCTGCCCAGTACGATGAGCTTAAAGCTGAATACGATAAGAAGTTTGAAAACAAACGTCGTAAGATCACTCAAGGTGATGACTTAGCACCAGGCGTACTTAAGATTGTTAAAGTATACCTAGCTGTTAAACGTCGTATCCAACCGGGTGATAAGATGGCGGGTCGTCACGGTAACAAAGGTGTTATCTCGACTATCGTACCAGTAGAAGATATGCCATACGATGACAAAGGTCGTACGGTAGACATCGTTCTGAACCCGCTAGGTGTACCATCACGTATGAACATCGGTCAGATCCTAGAAACACACATGGGTCTTGCTGCACGTGGTGTGGGTGAGCGCTTAGAAGAAATGATGAAAGAGCAGCGTGAACTGCACGAAATCCGTAGCTTCGTTAAGAAAGTTTACGAATTAGGTGATTGTCGTCAGAAAGTTGATATCGACTCGTTCTCTGATGATGAAGTTCGTCGCTTAGCTGATAACTTGAAAGGTGGTTTACCGATCGCAACTCCAGCCTTTGATGGTGCTCGTGAAAGCGAAATCAAAGACTTACTAGAGCTTGGTGGTTATCCAAGAAGCGGTCAAGTTACACTTTATGATGGCCGTACTGGCGATCAGTTCGAACGTCAAGTAACTGTTGGTTACATGTACATGCTGAAACTTAACCACTTGGTTGATGACAAGATGCACGCACGTTCAACTGGTTCTTACAGCCTTGTTACTCAGCAGCCGCTGGGTGGTAAAGCTCAGTTCGGTGGCCAGCGTTTCGGTGAGATGGAGGTGTGGGCACTAGAAGCTTACGGTGCTGCATATACTCTACAAGAAATGCTAACAGTGAAATCGGATGACGTGAACGGTCGCACTAAGATGTATAAGAACATCGTAGATGGTAACCATAAGATGGAACCAGGTATGCCAGAATCGTTCAACGTATTGTTGAAAGAAATCCGCTCACTGGGTATCAACATTGAGTTGGAAGAAAATTAAGCCATTTAGGTGCGGCGTAAGCCGCACCTGTTAGGCCGAATAGAATGTAGGGGCGATTGGTTCGCCCTCAAGATTAACCTCCGACAGGAGAGCTAAGGTGAAAGACTTACTTAAGTTTCTGAAGCAACAAAATAAGACCGAAGAATTCGATGCAATTCGCATTGGTCTTGCTTCGCCAGATATGGTTCGTTCATGGTCATACGGTGAAGTAAAGAAACCTGAGACAATCAACTACCGTACTTTCAAGCCTGAGCGCGACGGCTTATTCTGTGCCCGTATTTTCGGCCCAGTGAAAGATTATGAGTGTTTATGTGGTAAATATAAGCGCCTTAAGCACCGTGGTGTTATTTGTGAAAAGTGTGGCGTTGAAGTAACGCTTACTAAAGTGCGTCGTGACCGTATGGGTCACATTGAGCTTGCGAGCCCAGTTGCGCACATTTGGTTCTTAAAATCATTACCGTCACGTATCGGCTTAATGCTAGACATGACACTTCGTGACATCGAGCGCGTACTTTACTTCGAATCATTCGTAGTAACTGAGCCTGGTATGACAACGCTTGAGCGTGGTCAGCTTTTAGGTGAAGAAGAGTACCTAGATGCACTAGAAGAGCACGGTGATGAGTTTGAAGCGAAGATGGGTGCAGAAGCAGTATTAGACTTGCTTCGTGAACTTGATCTTGGCCAATTAATTGCTGAAATGCGTGAAGAGTTACCTACAATTAACTCTGAAACTAAGCGTAAGAAGATCACTAAACGTCTTAAATTAATGGAATCTTTCCACCAATCAGGTAACAACCCTGAGTGGATGATCATGACAGTACTTCCAGTACTTCCGCCTGATCTACGTCCATTAGTACCACTAGACGGTGGTCGTTTTGCGACTTCTGATCTGAATGACCTTTACCGTCGTGTTATTAACCGTAATAACCGTCTTAAGCGTCTATTAGATCTAGCAGCACCAGACATTATCGTACGCAACGAAAAACGTATGTTACAAGAAGCGGTAGATGCGCTACTTGATAACGGTCGTCGCGGTCGTGCGATCACAGGTTCTAACAAACGTCCTCTTAAATCGCTTGCTGATATGATCAAAGGTAAGCAAGGTCGTTTCCGTCAGAACTTACTTGGTAAACGTGTAGATTACTCTGGCCGTTCTGTAATCACAGTAGGTCCTACGCTTAAACTACACCAGTGTGGTCTTCCTAAGAAGATGGCACTTGAGCTATTCAAACCATTTATCTACGGCAAACTAGAGCGTCGCGGCATGGCTACGACTATCAAAGCAGCTAAGAAGATGGTTGAGCGTGAAGTGGCAGAAGTATGGGATGTATTAGACGAAGTAATTCGTGAACATCCAGTATTACTTAACCGTGCACCAACACTTCACCGTTTGGGTATCCAAGCGTTCGAACCTGTGCTTATCGAAGGTAAAGCGATCCATTTACACCCATTAGTTTGTGCGGCGTACAACGCTGACTTCGATGGTGACCAAATGGCGGTACACGTACCGTTAACGCTTGAAGCACAGTTAGAAGCACGTGCTCTAATGATGTCTACAAACAACATCCTATCTCCAGCGAATGGTGAGCCAATCATCGTTCCTTCACAGGACGTTGTATTAGGTCTTTACTACATGACTCGTGATCGCATCAATGCGAAAGGCGAAGGTACTGTATTTAAAGATCCTAAAGAAGCTGAAAAAGCATACCGCAGCGGTAATGCTGAGCTACATGCGCGCGTAAAAGTACGTATTAGCGAAACAGTTAACAATGAAGAAGGTGAAGCAGTTGAGCAAGTATCTATTGTTGAAACAACAGTAGGTCGTGCAATTCTTTCACTAATCCTACCTAAAGGCATGCCGTTTGAGTTAATCAACCAAGCCCTAGGTAAGAAACAAATTTCTGGCTTATTAAACGAGTGTTACCGTCGTCTAGGTCTTAAAGATACAGTTATCTTTGCTGACCAAGTAATGTACACAGGTTTCCACTACGCGATGAAGTCAGGTGTTTCAATCGGTATTGATGACTTAGTTATCCCACCGGTTAAAGCAGAAATCATTGAATCAGCGGAAGCTGAAGTAACTGAAATCAACCAACAATTCCAATCAGGTCTTGTAACGGCTGGTGAAAAGTACAACAAAGTTATCGATATCTGGTCACGTGTAAATGAAAACTTATCACGTGAGATGATGGCTAACTTATCAAAAGACACTGTAATCAACGCTAAAGGCGAAGAAGAAGAGCAATCTTCATTTAACTCAGTGTTTATGATGGCAGACTCAGGTGCACGTGGTAGCGCCGCTCAGATCCGTCAGTTAGCGGGTATGCGTGGTCTAATGGCACGTCCAGATGGTTCAATCATCGAGACACCAATCACGGCGAACTTCCGTGAAGGTCTAAACGTACTACAGTACTTCATCTCAACGCACGGTGCGCGTAAAGGTCTTGCCGATACAGCACTTAAAACAGCAAACTCGGGTTACTTAACGCGTCGTCTAGTAGACGTTGCACAAGACTTAGTAATCAACGAAGACGACTGTGGCACAGAAGATGGCTTAACAATGAAACCGCTTATCGAAGGTGGTGACGTTGTAGAAGCACTTCGTGAGCGTGTACTAGGTCGTGTTGTTGCTGAAGATGTATTAATTCCAAATACTAACGAAGTACTTGTTAAGCGTAACATCATGCTTGACGAAAAACTGTGTGACCTTTTAGAAGAGCACTCAGTGGATGAAGTACGCGTTCGTTCAGTAATCACTTGTGATAATGACTTTGGTGTATGTGCTAAGTGTTACGGTCGTGACCTTGCGCGTGGCCACATCATCAATCCAGGTGAGTCAGTAGGTGTTATCGCGGCACAATCAATCGGTGAGCCGGGTACACAGCTTACGATGCGTACCTTCCACATCGGTGGTGCGGCATCTCGAGCGTCTGCTGAAAACAGTGTACAAGTTAAAACTAACGGTACATTGAAGTTACACAATGCGAAGTACGTATTAAACACAGACGGTAAGATTGTTATCACGTCTCGTTCAACAGAGATCACTATCATCGATAGCTTTGGTCGTGAGAAAGAGCGTTATAAAGTACCTTACGGTGCGGTGTTAGCAGTACAAGATAATGCAGAAGTTCAAGGTAACGACATCGTTGCTACTTGGGACCCGCATAGTCACCCAATCGTTCTTGAGCACAAGTCAAAAATCTCGTTCAGCGACATTGATGACTCAAATACCGAAGCACAAACAGACGAGTTAACTGGTTTAACACGTGTGGTTGTTAAAGACTTAGGTAAAGCGAATGCGAAAGAACCTAAACTAATCATCGAAAGCGATGAGCGTGGTCTGCAAGAAACACGTCTTCCTTCATTCACAACGATTGAAGTAACAGACGGCGCAACTGCAAACCCAGGTGACGTACTTGCACGTATTCCGCAAGAAGGTTCGAAGACTCGTGATATCACGGGTGGTCTACCTCGCGTAGCTGACTTATTCGAAGCACGTAAGCCGAAAGATCCTGCAATCCTTGCAGAAATCACAGGTACTATCAGCTTCGGTAAAGAAACAAAAGGTAAGAAGCGTCTTGTAATCACTCCAGCTGAGGGTGACGCATACGAAGAGATGATCCCTAAATGGCGTCAACTTAACGTGTTCGAAGGTGAGCAAGTGTCTAAAGGTGAGGTTATCGCCGATGGTCCTGAGTCACCACATGACATCTTACGCCTACGTGGTGTAACTCATGTAGCTAACTACATCGTTAACGAAGTGCAAGAGGTTTACCGCTTGCAAGGCGTTAAGATCAATGACAAGCACATTGAGACAATTATTCGTCAGATGCTACGTAAATGTATCATCCTTGACGGCGGTGACACTGAGTTCTTAGCCGGTGAACAAGTTGAAGTAGCACGCGTTAATATTTCTAACCGTGAACTTGAGAAACAAGGCAAGATCCCAGCGAAGTTTGAAATCCAGTTAATGGGTATCACTAAAGCGTCACTTGCAACAGAATCTTTCATTTCTGCAGCATCGTTCCAGGAGACAACTCGTGTCCTAACTGAAGCCGCTGTAAATGGTAAGAGCGATGAGCTTCGTGGTCTGAAAGAAAACGTAATCGTGGGTCGTCTGATCCCAGCTGGTACAGGCTTTGCGTATCACCAAGACCGTTTAAACCGTCGCAAGCAAGGTGAAATCGTTGAAGAGCAAACAGTAAGCGCTGAAGAGGCAACTCAAGCACTAACTGACGCACTAAACGCAGATATCTCTGGAAACCAATAATCTCAACTTAATCAATAGATTAAGAAATCGTAAGGCAGTTATCTTCTGCCTTACGATGAGTTAAGGTTGACAGGTTAAACTTTGCTCATTAAAATTCCGCCACCCATTTGCCTGCACGTTTTGTAACGAGCATGTAAACAGGGCGGATTTTTTATTTTTTCAGTAGTAATTTTAATTTCAGGAGCTATTTAAATGGCAACTATTAACCAGCTAGTGCGTAAGCCACGTCGTAGCAAAGTTACTAAAAGTAACTCAGCTGCACTTAAAGCTTGTCCGCAAAAGCGTGGTGTATGTACTCGTGTATATACAACTACACCTAAGAAACCAAACTCTGCATTACGTAAAGTAGCGCGTGTTCGTTTAACTAACGGTTTCGAAGTAACATCTTACATTGGTGGTGAAGGCCACAACTTACAAGAGCACAGTGTAATCCTAATCCGTGGTGGTCGTGTTAAAGACTTACCAGGTGTGCGTTTCCACACTGTACGTGGTGCACTTGACTGTGCAGGCGTTAGCGACCGTCGTCAAGCTCGTTCTAAATACGGTGCTAAACGCCCTAAGGGCTAATGGTTCTCCGTTAGTAAGGCCAAGCACTAAATTTTTAAATTAATTGTTTTGGGTATTGACTCTAAAAGAGCAAACCTGAAGATACCGGAGATACAAAATGCCTAGAAGACGCGTAATAGGTCAACGTAAAATTCTTCCAGATCCTAAGTTCGGATCGGAACTTCTTGCTAAATTCGTTAACGTAGTAATGTTAGACGGCAAGAAATCTACTGCTGAAAAAATCGTTTATGGTGCGTTAGACGTGGCTGCTGAGAAATCAGGCAAGTCGCACCTTGAAATCTTTGAAGCTGCACTTGAAAACGTTCGCCCACAGGTAGAGGTTAAATCTCGCCGTGTTGGTGGTTCAACGTACCAAGTACCAGTTGAAGTACGTCCAGTACGTCGCAACGCATTAGGTATGCGTTGGTTAGTAGACGCTGCACGTAAGCGTGGCGAAAAATCTATGGGCTTACGTTTAGCTCAAGAAATCGTTGACGCTGCTGACAACAAAGGCACTGCGGTTAAGAAACGTGAAGACGTTCACCGTATGGCTGAAGCGAATAAAGCATTCGCTCATTACCGTTGGTAATCTGCCCTTAACCTTTAAGAGGATCATATGGCACGTACAACTCCACTTGAGCGCTATCGCAATATCGGTATTTGCGCTCACGTAGATGCAGGTAAAACCACCACAACAGAACGTGTTCTGTTCTACACGGGTCTTTCTCATAAGATCGGTGAAGTACATGATGGTGCTGCAACTATGGATTGGATGGAGCAGGAACAAGAGCGTGGTATCACAATCACTTCTGCTGCAACAACGTGTTTCTGGAAAGGGATGGACGCTCAATTTGACGACCATCGCATCAATATCATTGATACGCCAGGACACGTAGATTTCACTATCGAAGTAGAGCGTTCTTTACGCGTACTAGATGGTGCGGTAGTTGTTCTTTGTGCTTCATCTGGTGTACAGCCGCAAACTGAGACAGTTTGGCGTCAAGCGAACAAATACGAAGTTCCTCGCATGATCTTCGTAAACAAAATGGATCGCACTGGCGCTGACTTCTTAACAGTTGTGGACCAGGTGAAATCTCGTCTTGGAGCAACGCCTGTTCCAATTCAGCTACCAATTGGTGCTGAAGACGACTTTAAAGGTGTTATTGACCTTATTAAGATGAAAGCCATTAACTGGAATGCCGAAGATCAAGGCATGACTTTCACTTATGAGGACATTCCGGCAGAGCTTCTGGAGCTTGCAGAAGAATGGCGTTCTCACATGGTTGAGAGCGCTGCTGAAGCATCAGAAGAACTAATGGACAAATATCTAGAAGGTGAAGACCTGACCGAAGCTGAAATTAAAGCAGCTTTACGTCAGCGCACATTAGCAAACGAAATTGTTCCAATGACGTGTGGTAGTGCATTTAAGAATAAGGGTGTTCAAGCTGTGCTTGATGCTGTTATCGAATATATGCCTGCGCCAACACAAGTGAAACAAATCCAAGGTATCGTTGAAGATGGTACTGAGGAAGAACGTCCTGCTGATGACAACGCACCGTTTGCCGCACTTGCTTTTAAGATTGCGACAGACCCGTTCGTTGGCACCTTGACCTTCTTCCGTGTTTACTCTGGTACTGTTAAACAGGGTGATGCGGTATATAATCCAGTTAAAAGTAAGCGTGAGCGACTTGGTCGTATCGTTCAGATGCATTCAAACTCACGTGAAGAGATCAAAGTAGTCTACGCAGGCGACATCGCAGCGGCTATTGGTCTTAAAGACGTAACAACAGGTGAGACACTGTGTGATCCGAACTCAATTATTACGCTTGAGCGTATGGAGTTCCCAGAGCCAGTTATCTCTGTTGCGGTTGAGCCTCGCACAGTAGCTGACCAAGATAAGATGGGTATCGCGTTAGGTAAACTAGCGGCAGAAGATCCATCTTTCAGAGTACAAACTGACGAAGAATCAGGCCAGACTATTATTTCTGGCATGGGTGAACTTCACCTTGATATCATTGTCGACCGTATGAAACGTGAATTCAGTGTTGAATGTAACGTTGGTAAGCCGCAGGTAGCATACCGTGAAGCTATCCGTTCAGCTGTTGAAGTTGAAGGGAAGTTCGTACGTCAATCAGGTGGTCGTGGTCAATATGGTCACGTCTGGCTTAAACTTGAACCGATGGATATTTCGGATGATGAAGCGCCAACTTACGAGTTCGTTAACGAAATCGTTGGTGGTGCTGTTCCTAAAGAATACATCCCTGCGGTAGACAAAGGCATCCAAGAGCAAATGTCTCAAGGTGTGCTTGCTGGCTACCCATTACTTGGCGTTAAAGCGACTTTATATGATGGTTCATTCCATGATGTAGACTCGAATGAAATGGCATTTAAGATTGCAGGTTCAATGGCGATGAAGAAAGGTGCGCTTGAAGCAAACCCAGCTCTTCTAGAACCAGTAATGAAGGTTGAAGTTATCACTCCTGAAGAAAACATGGGTGATGTAGTTGGTGACTTAAACCGTCGCCGCGGCATGATCGAAGGCATGGAAGAAGCATTCGGTGGTCTTAAGCAAATTAATGCGCAAGTACCACTTTCTGAAATGTTTGGTTATGCAACTGATCTGCGATCTGCAACACAAGGCCGTGCATCTTACTCTATGGAGTTTTTGAAGTATGCAGAAGCCGCTAAAAACGTTGCAGATGCAATAATTGCAGCTCGCGCTGTTATATGATTTAGCTTGTCTGGCCCAATAGTGGGTCAGGCGTTAATTTCTTTATAGGAATTTTTTAAGATGGCAAAAGAAAAGTTTGAACGCGTAAAACCGCACGTAAACGTTGGTACAATCGGCCACGTTGACCACGGTAAAACAACTCTAACAGC
>NZ_LKDX01000047.1:0-30810 GCF_001401795.1 Pseudoalteromonas sp. P1-26
AAGACAGAAGAGATCATCGGTAATTGGTTAGCGCGTAATAAAGACAAACGCGATGATCTTGTCATTGCCACTAAAATTGCGGGTAACGGCTTACCTTGGGTACGCGATGCAGGCGATATTACTCGCCAAGCAGTGGTTGAAGCCGTTGATGCATCTCTTAAGCGCTTACAAACTGAGGTTATCGATTTATACCAATTACATTGGCCTAACCGTACATCACCGCACTTTGGTAAACAGTGGCCAGGTAAAGTGTGCTTCTCTGAGGCTGACACTGAGCAAAATATTGCTGGCATGTTAGATATTCTTGAAGGTCTGAATGACTGTATCAAGGCTGGTAAAATTAAGCACTGTGGTTTATCAGACGATACTCCTTGGGGCATCAGCCAGTACTTGCGTTTAAGTGAACAGCATAACCTTCCGCGTATGGTATCGATTCAAAACGAATTTAGTCTACTGCACGCCAAAGATTGGCCGTATTTGATTGAACAATGTATTCATGAAGATATTGCTTACCTACCTTGGTCACCGCTAGGTGGCGGCATGTTAAGCGGTAAGTACTTAAATGGTGCTCGCCCTGAAGGTAGCCGTTGGACGCTAGTGCAACGTAATGGCCTATTTAGAGACACAGCACAATCACGGGCTGCGATTGCTGAATATGTTGAAATTGCTAACGCCTTTAATTTAACACCTTCACAACTTGCATTGGCTTGGTGTGATCAAGTGGATGGAGTAAGCTCAACAATTATTGGGGCAACATCAATGGCGCAGTTAAAAGAAAATATCGATGCTTTCTCAGTGCAATTAAGCGATGAAGCCAACGATAAAATCGCTGACGTATTTACCCGCTATCCTATGCCTTTCTAGTTAATCTTCGAAAGTATAAGTGAGTCTACCCTCAGTAGGCTCACTAACACTAATTCATCATTTTTCCGTTCCACCTACAAGTTTACCCATACTTTGGTGTATAGTTATTCATAACATTTCACTATGTAGGTTGTTAATGAGTAAATACATAAAACAAGTATTATGTGTGGTTGCAGGGATGTTGCTAGCCCCAATTACTCATGCCTCCGACCAGCTCTCTATTACCTGGCTTGAAAATGATGGTAAGCCATTCTTTATCGAGAAAAGTAGCACCACCTCTCATGGTGGGCTATGCAATGAAATTACCGATATGTTGATTGAAGCATTACCTGACATTAACCACAGCAAAGTGATGTTGCCGCAAAAACGTGGCAGTAAATATCTCGATGACGGACATATGGCATGCTATGCATGTATGATCCATCGTGATAAAAAAACCAACCGTGCTACTTACTCAATCCCAACCACAGTGTACCCCCCGTTTAGCGTATTAAGTACCGAAGAAAAAACACTAAAAATTAAGCAAAAACACGGTAATCCTGTATCACTGATTTCTTTATTCACAGATGCCAACTTTATTTATGGTCAAAACGATGCACGTAAATTTGGCAGTAAATTGGATAAGATAGCGAAAAATACCAAGCTTTACGAAAGTGCAGCACTAAGTGGTAATGGCAGTAGTCCAAATTTTGCTTTGCTATCACAGCTAGAGCATGGCTACATTGATTACACCATTGATTACCCATTTGTAGCTGATTATTACAACCAACAACACCAAAAGAATATTCAAAAGCTTACTATTGTTAACCCAGCCCAGAATGTGGTTTTTGGTGCCATAGGCTGCTCGACAAGCGCACCTAATAATTATGCCGAAAAAGTGCTAGCAGAAATTAATGAAGCACTGAAAAACAAGGTATTACCAAGTGAGAGATACCAGCAAAGCCAACGAGTTTGGCTCAAACAAAGCTTTCCTGAGTTTTCATCGTATTATCAGCGCTACATTTTAGACCCGCTTAAAGAGCCTGCCATTGATGAGATAACAACTCCTGCTGACCATCCATAAGTGTTACAGCAAAGGTTGAATTAGCGACAACCTTCCCTACTCCTTCAGGCGTGCCAGTCATAATGATGTCGCCATCTTCTAGGTCCATAAATTCACTGATTTCAGCTAAGATTTGCTCTGCGTTATGCAGCATTAACTTTGTATCGCCTAGTTGAGTGTCTTTACCATCAATCTTTAGACTAAATTGATAGTGTAAGTTGGAATTAACGACAACAAACTCAGTAAAAAGCGCAGAACCATTAAATGCTTTTGCGCGCTCCCAAGGTAGGCCTTTTTCTTTAAGCGTGCTTTGTAGGCCTCGCTTGGTTAAATCAAGCCCAAGCCCGACCGCAGCCAGTTGCTTATTTTTAACTAAAAAACAAAGCTCAGTTTCGAAGTGGAGTGCCTCACCTAAGTGTTCACTATTGAGGGAATCGGTGATAGCACTATTTGGTTTTGCAAACAGCACCATACTTGTAGGCGTTTCGTTGTTAAGCTCTGCAATATGCGCTGCATAATTACGGCCAACACAAATGATTTTGCTTGGGGTAAACAGACCTTCATTCCATTTCACTGATTGCACGAAAATACCTCTTGCTTTAACAAATGTAAAAAACTCTCATTTTCTAATTTTAGCTGAAAGACGTTGCTTTTGTACCTAAAAAACAGAAAGTTTTTGATGAAATATTTCCCATAATAACATAAACATAGATATTACCTCTGATCTTGAAACGTTATTTATGTTGACGATTGTTTTACTTTCTAATAACTTAATGTAAGCGGTTACATTTATAAAATCGGGTTCGGCGATTTTTTTTGAAAGAAAATGTAAGCGCTTACAAAAATAGACAACAACATAAAATAAAACCAAATCTGGAGATTTGCATGAACCACACACTTTTCAAGAAAAAGCAGCTTGCTATTAGCCTGTCTATGGCAATGGGTCTAAGCGCGCTAGTTCCTCACTCAGCTGTCGCCGAAGAACAGCCCGACAAAGCAAGTGATATTGAAGTAATACAAGTATCAGGTATTCGCGGAAGCCTAGTAAAATCAATGGATATCAAACGTCAATCTGCGGGTGTTGTAGATGCAATTACCTCTGAAGACATTGGTAAATTCCCTGATACCAACCTAGCTGAATCTTTACAACGTATTACCGGTGTGTCTATTGACCGTAGTAATGGTGAAGGTAGCAAAATTACGGTTCGTGGTTTTGGTCCTGAATTTAACTTAGTAACCCTTAACAATCGCCAAATGCCAACAACTGGCGGTCGTTCATTTGATTTTGGCGACATCGCAACAGAAAGTGTAAGCGGTGTTGAAGTATATAAAACAGCGCGTTCTGATATCCCTAGCGGTGGTATTGGTGCAACAGTTAATATCACCACAGCTAAACCTCTTTCTAACCCTGGTTTACACGCTTCGATTGGTGCAAAAGCAGTTCACGACACATCAAACGAAACAGGTGATGATGTAACGCCTGAGTTATCAGGTATCTACAGCAATACATTCAACGATGACAAATTCGGTATTTTAATTTCAGGCTCAGTTCAAGAGCGTGACAACCGAGAACAATCAATGGCGGTTGATAACTGGATCCCAAATGTTGATATTTCATCGTCTCCTGATTTAGCACTGACAGATAACAACCAACGCGCTGATGGCGCAACCTGGTATCCGCAAAATGCTGGTTATGCGTTTTCAGATAATTCACGTAAACGTACCAATGGTCAACTTGTGCTGCAATACGCACCGAATGACCGCATTACTGCAACCGTTGATTACACTTACTCAAAACTTGAGTTTGAAAAAGATGGCCGTAGCTTTGGTGTGTGGTTCAATAATGGTGGTAACGTTAGCGCAGCAACTATCAATGAAAACGGTACTTACACGCAAGTAACTGAAATTGGTGGTGACTACTCTACAAACTTAAACCGCGGTGCAACAACTAACGAAAATAAATCACTTGGTTTAAACATTGATTGGCAAGTAACCGACAATTTAAACATCGAGTTTGATGCGCACAACTCATCGGCTGAAAGTGCCGGTGTGGGTATCGGCCATGATGCGTTTATGATCATTGGTAACACGTCATGTTCATGGTGTGAAAACCCAACAGTGAATATCGACGAAAAAATGGCTGACTTCAGCAAAGGCGAAATTCCGCTTATCGATATGACATTAACCAATGACCAAGCAGAAATTTTACCGAGCGACATGGGGACCCTTTTCGCCGGTGTAAACAAAGACACTAACACCAACGACCTTGACCAATACCAGTTAAAAGGTACGTGGTATAACGAAAACAGCGGCGCCCTATCAAGCATTAACTTTGGTGTATCACACACTAAAATTGATTTCCGTACGACTACAGGCTACTCAGGTCAGCTTGCTGCTGGTTGGTGGTTAATGTCAGCTGATTGGTATGATGACAGCATGTTCACTCGTGTAGACAGCTCAGGTTTACTTGATGGCTTCTCTGGTGGTGGTAGCGATAAGCTATTAAATTACTACTACGATGCTGACTTTGATGACATTGTCGCGATTGCCGAAAGTATTGACTGTGATCACCCTGATGGCGGCGTTGGCGCATGTAGCTGGCCCGCTGATGTAAACGGTATGGTGCAAGCGGGTCCAATCGATGACGACCACCGTGTAAGCGAAGAAACAACTGCGGTATACGCACAAGCTAACTTCGAAACAGAATTTAACGGTATGCCAGTAAACATCACTGCAGGTTTACGTTACGAATCAACAGATGTTACAGCAAACAGCTTAGAGCGTCCTGCTGTTGCAATGGAGTGGGTTAACGGTAACGAATGGTCTTACATTTACGCTGATGAACGCTCATTCTCAAACGGTGAAGGTAGCAGCAAAGAGTTTTTACCTAGCATCGATATGAACATCGAAGTAGTTGAAGACGTTATTGCACGTTTCTCTTACAGCCGCAGCCTTGCTCGTCCTCCTGTTGGCGCGCTTCGCTCAACAACGTCATTCTTAGGTAACCCGAAAGTGGGTCAACGTAAAGTGGCTGTGGGTAACCCGAACTTAAAACCTTATACTTCAGATAATATCGACCTGTCACTTGAATACTACTACGGTGAAGGCAGCTATGTGTCTGCTGGTTACTACCGTAAGCAAGTTGATAACTTCCTTGTAAATATCACAACCGAAGAAACGATTGACGGTATTACAGACCCATTTATTGGTGATCGTGCAGAGCAAGCGCGTGAAGATTTAGCAGCAGCGGGTGAGCAACCATCTGACCAAGCTATTCACGATAAGATCAACGAAAACCAAGGCACAGAAGAAGGCACGCCTATCGTTGGTAACGATACAGATCCACTGGCAAGCTTCTTCGTATCGCGTGATAACAACGTTGAAACAGCAAACCTATGGGGCTGGGAACTAGCAGCGCAACATATGTTTGGTGAAACAGGCTTTGGTATTGCCGCTAACGCGACATTCGTATTTGGTGATGTTGAAGCAGACCGAGATGCTATCGGCTATCAATTTGCCCTACCGGGTTTAAGTGATTCAGCTAACTTCTCTGCGATTTATGATTTAAATGGTTTATCGGCTCGTATTTCTTATAACTGGCGTGATGAGTTCTTAACTGGCTTTGACCAACATGCTTCACCTATCTTTACTGAGTCTTATGGCCAGTGGGATATCAACGTGAACTATTCTGTTAATGAGAACCTAACGGTGTTTGTTGAAGGTCTAAACCTGACTGATGAAACGCAACGTACTTACGTTCGTTACTCTGAGCAGCTGTTACGTGCAAACCAATACGGTGCGCGCTACAACATCGGCTTCCGCTACTCGTTCTAGCATTTTGTTGTCAAAAAAGCCGCTCAACAGCGGCTTTTTTTTTCGTATTTATGCTAGTTTGTCTACATAGCATTTGAGATGGCCTTAAACATGCAAAAGAATGAAGTAAAAAAAGTCGTCATTTTAGGTGGTGGAACTGCAGGTTGGTTGTCTGCAGGTTTAATTGCTGCCCAGCCCCATTTAACTCACAACGCACAGATCACCCTGATTGAGTCGCCCGATATTGCCACCATTGGTGTCGGTGAAGGTACTTGGCCAACCATGCGACAAACCTTAAAAACCATCGGCATTAGCGAAAGTGAATTTATTCAACGCTGTGATGCATCTTTTAAACAAGGCTCACGCTTTGATGGCTGGTGCGACGATGAAGGCGACGCACATTATTACCACCCGTTCAGCTTACCGGTGGCATATCAGCAATTAAATATTGCACCTTACTGGTTTGCCAACAAAGATGCCGTGAGTTTCAGCCACGCAGTGGCAAGCCAAACCTACTTATGCGATCACCATAAAGCACCGAAAAACCACTTGCATAGCGCCTATCAAGGTGAAGCAAACTATGGCTATCATTTAGATGCCGGTAAGTTTGCCATGCTGCTACAACAGCACTGCACGACCAATCTAAACGTTGAGCATATCGTCAGTCATGTTGAAAGTATCAATAGTGATGAAGATGGCTATATTAGTTCATTGCAAACCCGCGATCATGGCACTATTGCGGGTGATTTATTTATTGATTGCTCTGGCACCCACGCAAAGCTGTTACATCAACATTACGGGATAGAGCTAATTGAGCAACACGATGTGTTATTTAACGATCGAGCCGTTGCCGTACAGGTGCCCTATTTAAACCCGCAGCAAGAGATCCTTTCTTATACCAAAGCCACTGCGCAAGATGCCGGTTGGATTTGGGATATCGGCTTACAAAGCCGCCGTGGTCTAGGTATGGTGTACTCAAGTCGTTTTGCCAGCAGCGAAGATGCGAAACAAGCGCTTAGCCACTACATTGCAAAAACCCAGCCCGGCACCGCGCAAAATGAACTGACATTTCGTGAAATCAGTTTTACGCCCGGCTATAGACGCCGTTTTTGGTATAAAAACTGTTTAGCTATTGGTATGTCTGCAGGTTTTATTGAACCACTTGAAGCCTCAGCGTTAGTCATGGTGGAGCTTGGCCTGAATAACTTACTTGCTAATTTCCCAACACATCGTGCTGCAATGCCGACACTGGCAAAGCGGTTTGATGAGCAGTGCCATTATCGCTGGCAACGTATCATTGAATTTTTAAAGCTGCATTATGTGTTGTCAAAGCGCACTAGCCCCTATTGGCAAGCCCATAAAGAGGCAAACTCAATCCCTCTGCAACTTCAAGAAAACTTAGCACTTTGGCAATATCAAAGTCCGTGGTTAAACGACTTTGACCGCGCTCAAGAAGTCTTCTCTGCAGCCAGTTATCAGTATGTACTTTATGGAATGAAGCAATTGCCACAATTTCCTGTACTTGCAATGCCAGCGGCAATTATTGAGCATTTTAGTGCTAACCAACAACAAGCCAAACGCGGATTACAACAACTACCCACTAACCGCGAGCTGTTAAATCATATTCAGCAATTTGGTATACAACCTATTTAATCTCAGTATTAGGAGGCCCAATGGCCAATCATGTCTTACTTGATAACATCAGCCATAAAGACCTAAAAGTGATCACCACACGCGGTGCTAACTGGGGCGACAATATTAGCTGCGCTACTGTATTTCCAAGTGAGTTTGCTAAAGTTCAAGCAAATCAACCTATCGTATTTCGTAAGCACCCGCAAACAGGTCAATTCGAAGCCCTCGCTTTATTTGGTTTTGAAAATGGCGAGAACTTGCTGCTAAACGAGCAAGGCGAATTGCAACTGAGTTACTTACCGCTAAGTATGCAGCGCCAGCCATTTTTAATTGGCCAACAAACCCAGTATAACAATGGTATTCCTGAGCAATCTCTGGTGGTACATATTGATTTAGACAGCCCACGCATAAGCACACATGATGGCGAAGCAATCTTCCTTGAACATGGTGGAAATAGCGAATACTTAAATCATATTGCTCAAGTACTTAACGCGTTACATCAAGAACACCAAACGATTAATCAGTTTTTTGAGCGTTTGCTTAGCGTTAATCTACTCGAAGCTTTTAGTCTTGAATATGCAGATAAAAATGGCGAAAAAGTCACAGTGAGCGGCTTTTATACTATTAACCAACAGGTACTCAATGGCTTAACCGCTGAACAACTTAAGCAGTTACAACAGCAAGGTGACCTACAAGCTGTTTATATGGTGCTGGCATCAATGGAGCACATTCCTCATTTGCTTAATAAAAAATGGGCTCAACAGTAATGTTTGCGGCTGCACCAATAAAAGAATGCCAGGCTTCAAGCATTACTGATCTAAAAGCGTTTTTAGCTGAGCTAACTGAGCCACTGGTCATCAGAGATCTCTGCGCTAATTGGCCCCAAGTCATTGCCGCTAAACAAGGTTCTAAAAACGCCTTAGACTATCTTTTAGGGCTTGCTAATACCGCCCCAGTACGCAGTTTTAGCAGCCAAGCAATTCATCAGGGACGCTATTTTTATAACGCTGATTTCTCGGGGCTTAATTTTTCACAGCACGCCGATAACCTACTTTCTGTGCTGCAAAAATTAGCACTAACACTCACACAAACCGACAGTGATTCACTGTATATGGGCTCTACTGCTGTGGAGTATTGCGCTCCGAGCTTTAGTGTTGAAAACCCATTAACAGTGACCGACTATAACTGCCTAACCAGCCTCTGGGTGGGAAATCATAGTCAGATTGCGGCTCACTATGACAACGCCGATAACCTAGCTTGTGTTGCTGCAGGTGAGCGTACGTTTACTCTATTGCCAACTGATCAGGTCAATAATCTTTACGTTGGTCCACTCGAATTTACACCCGCTGGGCAAGCGGTTAGCTTGGTTGATTTTAATAACCCCGATTTCAGCCGCTTTCCACGCTTTAAAGAGGCTATAGAAAAGGCGCAATCGGCAACTCTTGGCCCTGGCGATGCTATTTATATTCCAGCGCTTTGGTGGCATCAGGTTAGCGCAACCAGTCCGTTTAATGTGTTGGTGAACTATTGGTGGCGACAAGCCCCAGAGTATTTAGCAAACCCATTTGATGCCATGCTGCACAGTATGCTGGCAATTAAAGACTTGCCAAACGAGCATAAACAGAAATGGCAGCAACTCTTTAATCATTATGTGTTTGCTGATGATGTGGATTTAGCAAGCCACGTTGCTGAGCCTGCGCAAGGGATATTAGCGGATATCGACGAACTAACGGCCAGAAGAGTAAGGCAGCTATTACTACAAAAACTCAACCGATAGAATGAACCAAAAGCCAGCGGATGCAACGAGTTCGGCGAAGCATCTGCAGGCTCTTGGTTCATAATTCACTTATAGCAATCCGCTTAATTAAGTACTATTGCGGATTGGTCTTACCCTTTATTTGTACTGCTGATGGCTGTGTTGTTGCACAGCCGATTCCTGTTTCACTATTTTTACTACATTGAAAAACACGTACGTAATCCACCAGCATTTGCTTAGGATAACCTGCAAAATCAACGCCTTTATCATTCACATTTGCTGGCCAGTTTCCGCCTACAGCAAAGTTAAGAAGTAAATGAAAACGCTGATCAAACGGAGCAAAGCCGGTATTTTCTATAAACGAGCCGTCTTGTTGTTGTGATGTTGAATACCACTGGTCGTGGCGAAATGTCGCATAGTGAACATCATCAACATACCAACGAATTTCATCTTGCTGCCATTCAAGGGCATAAACATGAAAGTTATCAGCCGGGTTATTAGCTTCGCTGAAACGGTACGGCGTACCGCTGTAAACATTTTTGGGGGCAGGACCACCGTAATGCAAGGTGCCGTGTACGCGCGTTTCAAGGCTGCCAGTTGGCGCTGTTTTGTCATCAGTGAGAGTCTTTAAATTAACTGCTTCCATGATGTCTATTTCGCCTGATGACGCCCAGCGACCATAACGCCAATCAGTCGGTAACATCCAAATTGCTGGCCACGCACCTTGCCCTGCTGGTAATTTAGCGCGAATTTCAAAACGCCCGTATCGCCAATCAGCTAAGTTTTTAGTGCGTAAACGTGCAGAAGTGAACGGCTGAGTCGCTTGTTTTTCTCGCTCAGCATCGCTACTCACTTCATCGCTATTATGCAATGGCCCAGTGTATTGCTCTTGACGAGCAACAATATGCAATATGCCATCTTTAACAAAACTGTTTTCGCTACGCGCGGTATAGCATTGCAGCTCATCATTACCGCCACCTCGACAATTTACTTCGTGTTGCCACTTAGTTAGGTCGAGATCATTTTGCGAAAATTCGTCTTGCCAAACTAACTGCCAGCCTTCTCCTTGGCTGGCTTTGACAGGCGCTGGGGTTTGCTGACAGGCACTAAGCGCACCTGTTAGCAAAATAACAGCAGACGATTTTACTGACATGAGACTGTTGCGTCCTCTGTGTGCCCGCTCGTTACTGATAGTTTAGAAATTGATACTTGCCATGCACCTTCAGTGGCTAATTGCCAAGGCGAGAATACTTGCCCAAGCTGCACACCTTGCTCTGCAAAGCAGCTCAAATCCACGGTTAGCGTTTTCCAATCATTTGCTGCTTTAAGCTGTTTGCTAATATCAAATTGGCCGTCACAGTTTTCACCACATTGCATACCCAGCATTAGCGGCGCATCAGCAGCTTGGTCTACCTTAATTTGCATTTGAAGTTGACCCGCTTTTTCAACGTATGAACGTAAATCCGATGGGAACGCCGCCATTAAACGAACCGCAGCCGCTTCTTTACCATTAAAGCTGATTGCTCGCGCATCTTCTTGTACGTCTTTATCAAAGGTTTTTACGCTAACAGCATTAAGTGCTGCACGGCTACTAGTCATGGCTTGTTGCTCAGAACCACTTTGTAGTTGCAGTGACCACGGTGCTTTTACGGCACGCTCAAATAGTACTAAATCTTCTAATTTAGAGGCAACTTGTGATTTTTCGCTTAAGTCATCTGCTAATGTATTTTTATCTTGGTAAGTTAAACCAAAGCCATAAGGTAATAGTGGCGCGTAATCTTTATCACCACGGTTTTGGTTACCTATAGGGTTATTTGGCCATGAGAACGATAACTTACCTTTAAAGTCATGATTGATAGAACCATCTTGCTTTTTAAAAATAACATCGCTGATTGCATCACCTTCACTGCCTGGTAACCAAGTTGCGACAAACGCATCACTGGCATTCAGCTCTGCATTCACCCACATTGGGCGACCACTAATAAATAGTGACACCACAGGAATATCAGCATCTTTTAGCTTTTTAAGCAGGGCTAAATCAGTTTTATTACCGCGTTGGTATTCAAGGTTATCTAAATCACCATTACCTTCTGCATAAGGCTGCTCACCGAACACCACAATCGCTACATCTGGCTTAGTTTCAAATTCGCCATTCACATTGTATTGAACCTGACCACCGGCTTGCTCAACGGTATTTTTGATACCATCAAAAATTGAAGAGCCACCAGGGAAATCGCTATTTTCGTTGCCTGTACCCTGCCAAGTGATTGTCCAACCACCTGACTGCATACCAATGTTATCAGCACCTTGACCGGCAACTAATACGTTTGAATTTGCTGATAGCGGTAACAACTGTTGTTTATTTTTCAGAAGAACCAGTGATTCACGGACTGCCTGTTTTGCAACTGCGCGATGTTCTGCACTACCAATGATCTCCGTTTTACCTGACAGCGGACGCTTAGCGGGGCTTGGCTTATCAAACAAACCTGCGCGCATTTTTACACGTAAGATACGTGTTACTGCATCATCGATGCGGCTTTGAGCAATTTCGCCACTTTTAACTTGCTTGATAAGATTTTCATAAAGAGGTTTCCATGCATCTGTTGGCACCATGTACACATCAAGACCGGCATTTGCTGCTTGTGCGCAGTTGCCATTAGTACAACCCGGAATTTGACCATGGCCGTTCCAGTCACCAACAACAAAACCATCAAAGCCCATTTTGCCTTTTAGTACGTCGGTAAGAAGATATTTGCTGCCATGAATTTTTTCACCGTTCCAGCTGTTAAATGACGCCATTACAGTTTGTGCTCCAGCACCTAAGCCGCCTACATAACCTTGCGCATGAATATCAAATAACTCTTGCTCAGATGCTGTGTTATTACCTTGGTCATCACCGCCTTCTGTGCCGCCATCACCTAAAAAGTGCTTAACGGTACTTATCACGCGCTTATCTGATAAAAAGTCGTCATCAACTGCACCTTGCAATCCTTTAACAATGGCTGCCGAATATGCTTTCACAATTTCAGGATCTTCAGAATAACCTTCATAAGTACGGCCCCAACGGTCGTCACGAACAACCGCAACCGTAGGCGCGAATACCCAATCGATGCCTGTTACCATCACTTCTTGCGCAGTAGCGGCGGCAATTTTTTCGATTAACTCAGGGTTGTTTGTTGCACCTAAACCAATGTTATGAGGGAATAGTGTCGCACCAATAACATTATTGTGACCATGCACGGCATCGGTGCCCCACATAGTCGGAATTGAGCTACCATCGAGCGAGTCATCAATTGAGGCTTGATACATTTTTTCAGCAAGATCAATCCAATCTGCAGCACTAGCATGTTTATCATTATTAGGGAATGCGCCACCGCCATTGAGGTAAGAACCAAAGCCGTATTTACGCATATCTTCAACAGTAATATCGCGGATTTCTGGCTGGATCATTTGCGCAATCTTTTGCTCAAGGGTCATATTTGCCAGCATGTTTGCAATTTTTGCTTCCATCTCTGGATTTGCAGCAATACCCGTTTCAATGTTTGGCCAAATTTCTTGCTCAGCGTTCACGTTGGTCACCTTATCTTGCCCAGTGCAAGCTGTCATGCTGGCGCCTGCCATCATTAACGAGAAGAGTGTGAATGTTTTTTTCAATTTCATTTTTACACCTATGAAGATTGCTGAGTCTGAGTCGATACTTTTGAGCCAACCAGCGCAAAGTAAGTAATATATAAATAACAGGCGATAGGTAAGAATAACGCCATTTGTACGCCAATAGAATCGGCTAACACACCTTGTAGTAATGGAATAATTGCACCACCTACAATCGCTAAACATAAAATACCAGAACCTTTTGATGTGTACTTACCAAGGCCGTGTAAAGCAAGGCTGAAAATGGTTGGGAACATAATCGAGTTACATAAACCCACAAGCAGAATTGCCCACATAGCCAGGCTGCCCTCTCCAGTCATAGCAATCACAACCAGTAAAACAGCCAATAAGCCATGACATGCTAACACCTTACCTGCATTAAATTTTTGCATTACCACTGCGCCAATAAAACGACCAACCATGGCTCCTGCAAAATAGTAGCTAATATAATGAGCGGCTTCGTTTTCTGGTAAACCCGCAATGTTATCTAGGGTCAAAAAGCCGACTAAAAAGCTACCAATTGCCACCTCTGCGCCTACATACACAAAAATACCAACAGCACCTAGAATCAGGTGGCGATAGCGCCAAACACTGCCTAAATCAACAAAGTCTTCTAAATCTTGGTGTGCGGCTTCGCTATCACTTTCTTTACCTAATTTTGGCAATTTTAAAAACGCAAAGATAACGGCAAGCACAAGTAAGGTTAACGACAACATTAAATAAGGGAGTTTCACTTCCTCTGCTGTAGCTTGGCTAATTTCAGATAGAATTAACCAACCACCAAAAATTGGCGCGACTGTTGTTCCTAAAGAATTAAAAGCCTGCGTCATAGTCAAACGCGAAGACGCTGTTTTTTGTGGACCAAGAACACTTACATAAGGGTTAGCAGATACTTGCAAAATCGTGATACCCGAGGCAAGTACAAACAAAGCCAGTAAAAATAACTCATACACATGAGCAACAGCAGCTGGGTAAAACAGCGCGCAACCAATGGCTGCAACCACTAAGCCAACCACAATACCAAATTGGTAGCCAATACGACTGACCAACTTACCAGCGGGGATCGACATCACAAAATACGCACCAAAGAAGCAAAATTGAATAAGCATAGCCTGCGTATAGTTAAGTGAAAACATACCTTTTAAATAAGGGATTAAAATGTCATTCAGACAGGTGATGAATCCCCACATAAAAAATAATGTGGTCAATGATGCCAGCGCAAAGTGCTGCTTAGGCATATCTGCTTGGCTTGCAGCAGCCGACACAGGGGTTGAAACATGAGCCATAATTTTTCTTCTCTAGTTAATTATATTTATCAGTTTGTTACAGCAACGTTTGGTACTTAATCACTAACAACAAATAGCGAAATATGTTGCAACATTAAATGTAAGCGCTTACATTTATAACATATAAATCATATTTAGCAATTTTTTTGCAGAAAAATTGTAAGCGCTTACAGTTGAGTCTAAGCTCTAATTAGCCAAGCCTTACACCTAACCCGAAGGACGAGTATCAACTGTGTATAAATCAATTTCACTGTTACCAGATTCATCTTTACTCAAGCCCGAGTTCACGTTCGGTGTGGCAACAGCCTCATTCCAGATTGAAGGGGCACGCGATAAGCGCCTCGATTGCATCTGGGATACATTTTGCGAAAAGCCTGGCACCATTGCAGATAACAGCCATGGCGATGTAGCTTGTGATCATGTTGCACGCTGGCAACAAGATATCGAGATGATTGCAGATTTGGCTGTCGATGCTTACCGCTTATCTATTTCGTGGCCGAGAGTCATGCAGCAAGATGGCTCGGTTAACGAGCAAGGTATGGCATTTTACGCTCAGCTATTATCGGCGTTAAAAGCACGTAATATTAAGACCTACGTCACCTTATATCACTGGGATTTACCTCAATACCTTGAAGATAATGGCGGTTGGTTAAACCGCGATACGGCCTATAAATTCAAAGAATATACCGAGCTTGTTACTCAACATTTAGGCCATTTGGTTGATTCATTCGCCACCTTGAACGAACCATTTTGTAGTGCCTATTTAGGTTATGAGGTGGGTGTACATGCACCTGGCATAAAATCACAACAAGCTGGCCGACAAGCAGCGCACCACTTATTACTTGCCCACGGCCTTGCTATGCAAGTATTACGTAAAAACTGCCCAGACACAGAAGCGGGTATCGTATTAAACTTCAGTCCAACTTATCCTTTAACCGCCGATGATAAAAAAGCCGCAGAGCTTGCTGATCAATACCATAATCAATGGTATATCAAAGCGGTTTTAGAAGGTGCTTACCCATCGTTACTGGATGATTTAGCAGATGAAGTTAAACCAATTATAATTGCTGGCGATATGGTGATTATTAGTCAAGCTGTCGACTTTATTGGCGTTAACTATTATACCCGCATACACTACAAAAATACCGCTGATGGCTGGTTTGAAGAAGCAAACCTTACGGATGTTCGCGTCACCGATATGGGCTGGGAAGTTTACCCACAAGGTTTAACTGAGCTTTTGGTATCACTTCATCAGCAATATGATTTACCAAAAATGTATATTACCGAAAATGGCGCAGCCATGGCCGATACGTTAGAAAATGGTGAAGTGAACGATATAGAACGAGTAGATTATTTTCACACTCACTTAAATGCGGTATGTGATGCAATTCGCCAAGGCGTCGATATTCAAGGCTACTTTGCGTGGAGCTTAATGGACAACTTTGAATGGGCGTATGGCTACGAAAAGCGCTTTGGGTTAGTTTATATTGACTATCAAAGCCAACAACGCATTTTAAAAGAAAGCGCAAAACAATATCGCGCGCTGCTCAAACAGCGATAAAAATAACAACAATCGAGAACACACATGCTGACAAAAAGAGAAAAAATAGCCTACGGATTAGGCGATACAGCAAGTAATATCATCTTTCAAACGGTGATGTTATTTTTAACTTTTTTCTATACTGATATTTTTGGTATTTCACCCGCGATTGTTGGCACCTTGTTTTTGGTGGTGAGAATCGTTGACGCAATTACCGACCCATTAATGGGAGCTTTAACTGATTCAACCCGCACTAAGTGGGGAAGCTATCGCCCCTATTTGCTTTGGCTTGCTATACCATTTGGGGTGATCAGCATGATCACCTTCAGCACACCAGACCTACCAGAGTCAGGCAAAGTCATTTACGCCTTTGTCACTTACACTTTGCTGATGCTAGTTTACACCGCGATTAATATTCCTTACTCAGCGTTAGGTGGGGTATTAAGTGGCGACCCGAAAGAGCGAGTATCCATTCAATCTTATCGATTTGTGTTTGGTATGCTGGGCGGCTTAATTGTCAGTGCCTGTACTTTACCTTTGGTAAACTGGCTTGGCAAAGGTGATAACGCTACGGGCTACCAACTCACGATGGCCCTGATGAGCGGCTTAGGTGTGATCTTATTCTTAATTTGTTTTCGCTTTACCAAAGAGCGCGTAGCGGCGCATAACAGCTCATCGTTGAGCTGGAAAACCCGCATGAACACACTATGGCAAAATGGTCCATTTAAAGTGTTGTGCTTTGCAGCATTTATGTTGTTAACCAGTATGGTACTACGCACTACCCTTGCCATTTACTATGTAAAATATGTACTTGGTGAAGCAGAGCTAGTCACCTACTTTGTTACCATCGGCATGATAGGTAATATTTTGGGCTGTGCCTGTGCAAACCCACTCAGCAAACGTGTTGATAAGAAAACCGCCTATATTCGTTTACAATATATCTCTGCAGCTATTAGTTGCGTGGCATTTTGGTTGCCGGGCGAACAGCTGATACTTGCCTTTGCGGTGTATTTTTTATGGTGTTTCTTCACGCAAATGGCAACCCCGCTACTGTGGGCAAAAATGGCCGACACCATAGATTACGGGCAATGGAAAACCGGTGAAAGGCTAACAGGCCTAGTCTACGCAAGCGTGGTCTTTTTTATTAAGCTTGGTCTTGCCCTTGGCGGTGCCATTGCAGGTTGGTTACTGGCATTTTATGGCTATGAAGCTAATACCGAACTCAGTGAACACACGCTTTCAGGTATCTTAATTTCGTTTACCCTTTACCCAGCAATAGGTAGTATGCTTGTCGCTTTCATAATGAAAAGGTATATTCTGGATAACCAAACGGTTGAGCAGATCAGTGCCGATTTATCGTCAAAGCAGCATCCATAATTTTGTTTAAAAAGGAATAACATGGCCACCATTTACGAGGTGTCGAAACTTGCAGGTGTTTCTCTTGCAACCGTTTCACGAGTAATGAACAACAATGCAAATGTCAGTGATGCAACACGTAAAAAAGTCACTGCCGCAATGGATGAACTTGGCTATCGACCTAACTCAATTGCTCAGTCATTGGCATCAAATTGCTCGAACAGTGTTGGCCTACTGGTCTCTGAATTACAGGGTCCGTTTTACGGGCCTATGATGAGCGGCATTGAAAATACCTTTCGTAACCAAGGCAAACATCTGATTATTGCTGCGGGTCACAGTGATGAAGAACGCGAAAAACAAGGGATTGAATTTTTAATTAGCCGTAACTGCGATGGCCTTATTTTGCATGTTGAAGCGGTCAGCGACGACTACCTTATAAAACTCAGTAAAGGTCGGACGCCGTTTGTTTTGATCAACCGCTATATCAGCGAACTCAGTGACCGCTGTATTTTGCTTAACAACATTAAAGGTGGCTATTTAGCGGCGAAGCATGTGTTAGAGCAAGGTCATAAAAATATTGCCTACATCAGCGGGCCGCTTTGGAAACAAGATGCCAAAGACCGTCTAGAAGGACATAAACAGGCCCTTGCTGAGTTTAATCTTGAGTTTGATGAAAACCTATTATTCCAAGGTGACTTCATGGAAGCGAGTGGTTACGAAGGTTTAAAAGCACTTCATCAACAAACGCATCCATTCACAGCGCTCATCTGTGCCAATGATGAAATGGCTGTAGGCGCCATGGCTAGCGCGCGGGATTTAGGGTTAACTTTACCTAAGCAATTGTCGATTATGGGTTACGATAACGTATTTTTCACCCGTCACGTTTACCCACAATTGAGCACCGTTAATTACCCAATAGATGAGATGGGTCGCATGGCAGCAGATTGGGTGTTAAATCATGTTTATCAAAAACAAACCCCACCACTACAAACGCTATTTGAACCAGAGCTGATAGTTAGACATTCAATTAGCCGCCAATCAGCTCAGATAACAAGCCAAGGTTAATCGGCTTTAATAACACTTGTTCAATCTCAAGTTGTTCAATTTTTTCTGGCTCTGGCTCTGCGCCACTAACAATGACTAGATTTAAGTCAGGGTGGCGCTGTTTTATCTCATGGGCTAAATCAAGCCCTTCACCATCCGGCAAATGCATATCGAGTAACACTTTAGCAAAGTTTTGATCTTCACTCAGGGTCGCAAGACATGCAGCACAACTTGGCGCTATAACAGTTTCAACACCTAAGCTTTCAAGCAATAACTGAGTGATTTGCGCAGCATCACTGTCGTCCTCAACCAATAAATAGCGTGTACTCTGTAAGGTCACTTCAGGGCTGTCGTCTTGCTCAACTACTGGTTCTGTATTGCCTTCGCAAATGTAATGATTGAGCACTTGGTAAAGCAACCCAGAATCAACCGGTTTTGCAATCATATCGTTAAAGCCAAGCGCACTTAACTCAGTTTTCACCCCTTTCATGGTGGCAGCTGTAAGCGCGATGATTGGTCCTTGATAACCCATTTTACGAAGCTCAATAGTGGCTTCTTTGCCCCCCATAACCGGCATATGCAAATCAATAAATACAATATCAAAAGGCTTACCCGCTTGCTCTGCATTAGCTACTTTTTCAATTGCTTGTTTACCGTGCTCGGCATAATCCACTTCTGCGCCAGTACTGGTGATCATATGACCAACGAGATTACGTAAATCTTTTAGGTCGTCGACCACTAATACTCGCCCTGTGGTTTTTAACGTTGCTAGTTTTTGCTGGCAATCGGGGTTTGAATCAAAGCGCAGCACTTGGCGTTCAATATCTCGAATATTGCCAGGGTAAATCGAAAGGGTAAATTCAGAGCCCACCCCTTGCGTTGATTCAAGTTCAATAGAGCCTTGCATACGACTAAGTAACTCTGAACAAATAGCAAGGCCCAGTCCTGCTCCACCGACATCTCGTGATTCTACATCGGCAATTTGTTCAAATGGTTTAAAAATCAGTGCTTGTTTTTCAGCTGGAATACCAAGGCCTGTGTCTTTAATACTAAAAAACAGCATTTCTCGTTCATTAACCCAAGCAGTCCAAGCTCGCACTGTGATCTCGCCTTGGTTGGTAAACTTGATTGCGTTGTTGATGATGTTAATGAGGATTTGGCGTAACCGTGTAGCGTCTGTGTTTATAACTAAAGGCAGAGCTTGCTGCGACTCAAACTTAAGAGTTAAGCCTTTATCAAGCGCAGAAACGCGCATTAAGGTATAGACGTCAGCCATTAGGCTATCTAAGTTAACATCACTGCAATTGAGCTCCAGTTTATCGGCAGCAATCTTTGATAGGTCGAGCACATCATTTAGTAAACTCAGTAAGTGTTTACCATTTCGGTAGATCACACCCAACTCATTTTGAGCATGCTGATTTTTATCACTTTGCATGAGTAACTCAGTGTAACCCAAGATAGAAGACAGAGGTGTACGTAACTCATGACTCAAATGGGCCAAAAAGCGGTCTTTAGATCGGTTTTCAGCTTCTGCTTTTAAGCGTTCAACACGCTCATCTTCAACATCTCGGCGAGCTAAAGCGTAGCGTATAGCACGGGCAAAGCGGCTAGAGTTCATCTCGCTTTTAACCAGATAATCAACCGCACCGGCATCGAGCGCTGCAGAATCGAGAGCTTCATCTGATTGCCCGGTAAGCATGATAATCGGGCCGCGAAAGCCATTTGCCACAGCCCGTTTTAGTACTTCGAGGCCATCTGATGCGCCTAAGCGATAATCTAACAAACAAATATCATGTTTGTTTTCGCTAAGCTCACTAATGGCCTCTTCAGGGCAACTTAACCACTCAACATCGAATGTATGGGAACCTAATTGGTCTAGGTAGTCGCAAGTAAGAATATAATCGTCTTCGTCGTCTTCTACTAAGAGTAATCGGGTTACCTTGTCTAACATTCTTATTCCTTATTCCAATTAGCTTAATTAAGTATTTATGCGAATTGGACTTAATCGTTCTGTGAGGGTGGTAGCTCTACAAACTCTACCCAGTATTTCCCTAGTGTTTGCATTAACTCAACTAAACCTTCAAAAGTAACCGGTTTAGTGATGTATGATGCAGCGCCCAAGTCGTAGCCTTTAACCATATCTTCTTCTTGTTTTGATGTGGTTAAAATCACTACTGGAATACCCTTTAAGTTAGGGTTGGCTTTGATGGCTTGTAATGCTTCTCGGCCATCCATACGCGGCATATTTAAATCGAGTAAAATCAAGCCCGGACGAGGCGAGTTTTCTTTTTCACTAAATTTGCCTTTACGCTCAAGGTATTCAAGCAACTCTACACCGTCTTCAACAAAAAACAGCTCGTTCAATACACGGCTTTCGGCCAATGCATCTTGGGTTAATAAACGATCATCTTCGTCGTCATCAGCCATTAAAATGGTAATTGGTTTAACTTTATTAAGTGGCATTACGCCTCTCCTTGTAATGTGAAAAGCGATGCTTCCACGGGTAGTTTAAGGGTGAAGCTTGCACCCTCACCAACGCGACTGCTTGCGGTTATTTCTCCGCCATGACGCTCAACAATACGACGACAAACTGATAAACCTATGCCTGTGCCTTTATATTGAGAACGACCATGCAGTCGCTGAAACGGAACAAATATTTTTTCAAGATACTCTTCAGAAAAGCCGATGCCGTTATCTGAAATGGTAATAACTTCCCACTCCACATCACTATTGTGAGCTTCGCTAAATTCTGACGTTCGCTGGTATATAATATCAATCACAGGCGCAACATTCTCACGTCTAAACTTCACCGCATTTGAAAGAATATTTAAGAACAATTGCAGCATTTGGCTTGGATCGGCTTGAATATGCGGTAAAGTATCAAGATTAACCGTAGTTTCAGATTCTTTTATCGCAATTTCAAGATCATCAAGAACTTCTGCAACAACTTCATTTAAATCAGTATCAGTAAAATCTTTACCACGGGTGGTTACGCGTGAGAACTCAAGCAGGTCATTGATTAAATTAGACATACGCTGAGCCGCATTTTTCATCCGGCTAATATAGTCGATGCCTTTTTCACCTAGTTCATCTTTGAACATTTTTTCAAGGCGGTCACTGAAGGCTTGGATCTTACGCAGTGGCTCTTGTAAATCATGACTTGCAACAAAAGCAAAGTCTTCAAGCTCTCTGTTTGAGCGGCTTAGCTCATCAGAATAGATAGTTAGCTCTTGCGTACGTTCTGCAACTTTTGCCGCTAGATTCTCGTTTTGATTTTCAAGCTCAGCTCTGTATTTAGCTTGGTTGCGTAAGTTGATACGTGTTAATACAAACATACCTATAATCAATAAGGTACTGGTCACAGCCGTAATAGCAAATGTAATCTTCGCTTCGTTTTTGATTTGCGAGAGCTTTGCAAACTGCTCTATCTTAAAGTTAAGCTCTCGCATTTGTATTTCATCAACTGCTGTACGAATATCTTTATATAGATCGCGACCTTGGTCTGTTAGTAACAAGCGGCGAGCCTTAACATCTTTATTCGCAAGTGCCAGATCAGTTGTTTTGGTCATTACCGCCACTTTGTCGTTTACCAAATGTATTAAACGAGCAATGCGGTCTGCTTGCCCTTCAATTTCTGAGTGCAAACTTTTCACAAGCATGATCTGCGCCTGCATTGAAGCGATTGCATCATTGTAAGGCAGTAAATAATCTTCTCGGTCACTAAGTAAATAACCACGCTGACCTGACTCAGCTTGCACCACAGATAAGTGCAAACGCTCAATCGCGGTGTTGAGCGAATTGGTGTTATCAAGACTACTTTGTGTTTCGGTGAGTGAGCGAATGCTATTAAGAGCTAAAAACGCATTAGCCACCACGATACAGAGCACCACAGCTATAAAGCCTGCCCAATTGACCGCTATCTTTCCTTTTTGTTTTTGCATTTGCTTCCTAATCTATGAGTGCTTAATCTGCAGCGTGAGTGTCACTTATTTCTTGTAAGTGCTCACTACACTGCTGACAATTAGCTATTATTTTATTTAATGCCTCTAATGCTTTTTGTTTTGGCATATCATTTTCTAATACGAGCTTAACTAACTCTGCATTCATTGAGATACGGTTCAGCGGCGCACGGGCATCGTGTACCATTTTTCGTAAAGACTCGTTATTATTCATAGCTATCCTTTTATTTGTATTCGCCAATGCCTCCATAAGCATTTAAACGGTTATAAAGTGTTTTCGTACTGATCCCCAGCATTTGTGCTGCAATCGTCTTATTACCTTGTACTTTATCTAAAGTAGCGTGGATCAATTCTTTTTCAACTTCTTCAATGGTTTGCCCTGCAACAACTTGGTTTGCTTGGCTCTCTTTATTCACTTTAGAAAATGGCGACTCTAGCGATTCAGGTAAAGTAATAGCTGTGCCTTTAGGGTCACTCATAATAAAGGCGCGGTGAATAGCGTGACGAAGTTCACGTACGTTACCCGGCCAATCATGGGCCTCAAGCTCTTTGATTTGCGCCGCTTGCCATTTAAAATCAGTGCCGTTTTCTTCATTGAGTTGCTCTAAAAAGGCACTTGCAAGCAGTGGAATATCTTCTTTACGCTCACGAAGCGGTGGAATATCAATGGGGAATACCGCTAAACGAAAGTAAATATCTTCACGGATAACATTGTTTTGCGCAAGATCGGTCAAGGTGCGGTTGGTTGCAGAAATAACACGGCAATTTACTGCTTGCTCTTTTGTGCCACCCACTCGGGTTACTTTTTTGCTTTCAAGCACGCGTAGTAAGTTTGGCTGCATATCAATTGGCATTTCAGTTACTTCATCTAAAAACAGAGTACCACCAGCAGCTTGTTCAAACACACCCTCCTTACGCGCAATAGCCCCTGTAAACGCGCCCTTTTCATGACCAAAAAGCTCGCTACCAATCAGCTCTTTTGAAAATGCACCACAGTTGGTTGCCACTAACGGACCATCACACTCAGTCGCATTGTGTATCGCCTGCGCCACCACTTCTTTACCGGCACCACTTTCACCCATCAACATTACATTGGCAGAAGTGGCTGCAACACGTTCAATCATAGTGTAAAGCTTTTGCATCACCTCAGATTCACCTATTAGAGTGCCGAAGTGGCGTTTAATCGCTGGCGTTGCTTTTTTCTTAGGGGCTGCTTTTTTAGGGTTAAGTACACGCTCAATATCTTCACGTTGCAGTGGCTTAACTAGGTGGCCGACATTTGGCTCACACATTTCAGCCAACTTACCTTTTACTGAAGGGTGACCTGAAATTAACGTAACACGAGGCGATTGACCGATAGCCTTTAAGTGCTCTAGTAAATGAAGGCCGCTGCCATCTGGCAACATAAAATCTAAAAAGACATGATCAAACGTGTTGTTTTCAAACCATTGCTCAGCTTCAGCAAGGTTCGCTGCGGTATTTATATTGTGCCCTAGGAACTCAACTATATGACAAACTACATCGCTAAATTCACTGTCATCATCAACTAAAAGTACGTTCAACATATTAATTTCCTAAGCTTTTTCTACCATTCTACGCAAAGTTTTTTCGAAAATAAAACTAAACGTTAGATACCTAAATAGTTCTTAATTCCAGTTATATTACCTTATTAGTTTCAATTTGGGGTAAGCATAATGAATTAAATGCGAAAAAAAGGTTATTATGGCACGTTCAATATTAAGCTAAGCTGTACTTGCATTAATTTAAAGTTGTAATCCTATGAAGTTATTAAGAAAAGTAATTCACCCAAGTTTAAGTAATGACTATGGAACGGTGTTCATTCGTCACACTGCCCGCGCCATTGTTTTAAAAGGTGAACAAATACTACTTTTATACACCGCCCGTTATGATGACTACAGCCTACCTGGTGGTGGCGTTGATGAAGGCGAAAGCATTGAGCAAGGGCTTCTACGAGAGTTACATGAAGAAACAGGTGCACTACAAATTAAAATAAAGCAACCATTAGGATTATACGAAGAAGTTAGGCCTTGGTATAAAGACGACTTTGATTGTGTTCATATCAAATCCTATTGCTACTTCTGTGAAATTAGCGATGAATTTGCAGATCCTAAAATGGAGCATTACGAAGTGCAAAATGGCATGCACCCTAAGTGGGTGAATATTTTTGATGCCATCGCACACAACGAAACCACTATGACAATGAGTGATAAACAGGGACTATCGATTCAGCGCGAGACCTTTTTATTAAAGCTCATTGCTGACACTCTTTAAGTTATTTTACATTACTTTACGCAACCATCAGATATTGTGGCAGTCTATACTTATAGTTAAAGCCAATTATGAGAGTAAACCATGAGTAAGGTAGCCCCCCTTTCAAAACCAACCATCCTTTTACATTGGACCGTTGCCATTTTGTTTATCGGCGTATTCGCGATGGGCATTTATGTTGCTGATTTTGCCGAGCCACCCGCTAAATTTACTTATATGGGTTGGCATAAATCAATGGGCTTAGTGGTATTAGTTTTTGCCATTGCAAGGCTTATTTGGCGTATTAAAGAAGGTGCATTACCCGCGACATCTGCAATGCCTAAATGGCAAACAGCGATTGCTCACCTCACTCATGGCTTATTATTACTTGCAACTCTAGCTATGCCGTTATCTGGTTTTATCATGAGCTATGCGGGTGGTCGTGCAATTAGCTTCTTTGAGTTTGAGCTATTGAGCGCACCAGAGAAAACACCTTGGCTTGCTGATGCAGGCAGCTTTGTGCATCACAGTTCAGTGCTTATTATCGTGGTGATTTTAGCCTTACACATTGCCGCAGCACTTAAACACCAGTTTGTTGACAAAGATGGCATGCTTAGTCGCATGCTAGGTAAGTCTTAAATCAAATTTAAGCGGGCTTAGGGTGAGCATAAAAACGCCATAAGCCCACTAAATTACTTATTAAAAATACCGTTTCCATTACCACTGCTAGTGGTGAAAAAACCAAAGTGTTATGGGCTATCCAACCAATCGTGCCAACAATCATCAGTATGCGTAAGGTAAAATCTTTGCCTTGGAATGAAGCATAAGTTTGCAGTAACGTTGCCGACAGCGCGATAAAGCTAACCCAGCTTTGCCAAGTAAATAGTACTGCGCTAATACTCAAAAGCATAAAAGCTATCATCACCCAGGTTTTGCGGGCAAAAATACAATAGCCATAACGTAGTGCTGCAATCAGCATTAAGCTCGCTGCACTGAAGTTATCGAGCAGCATAAAGTGCACAGATGTCAGTAGAACCGAGCTAAACAAACAAGCTAAAATTGCCTGCCTTTGTTTAAACTGAAATGAAGCCAAATCGAGTAATGTGGCAATGGCAACTAAGCACTGAGATAAAATAAACATAACGACTCCTGAAAAACCAGCAGTGTAATGTTCACTATTTTGCTGCGCCTTAACTTAAGTTAAGACGCCGTCTAATTCGCGATAAAGAAATCGCAGAGATCCCTAAATACATAGCAACTTCGTTTAAACTCAGTTGTTCAAGCCAATGCGGCTTTTGTTCTAGTAAATATTGGTAACGCTGCTCAGGGGTATTGAGTAATAAAAACGCTTCTTTTGCTTCTTTAAACAATAATTGCTGACTAATTAACTGATGTTTTATTGCTTGCCAGTCGGCACTATCAAGTAAAGCCAAAGGCACCTTAATAAGCTCAGCATCACGTATTACTTTTAGCTGATAAAGCGCTGGGGTTTTAATTAACCAGTTACCATAAAGCAGTGCAAATTCATCTTGAAAGTAAAACTCTTTACACTTTTGCGTACCCTGCGAGGATGCATGAAATGCCCCAAGCACCCCAGATATAATTAAGTAACCTGCATCTTGTTCGTCGCCTTGCTGCAATAAAACATCACCTTTAGCGTACCGCTTTATAGCGCATTGCCCTGCAAGTTTGTTACGAAATTCACCGGCTAGCTGATGATAACTATCACCGAGCGGAAGTAACTGGGTATCTGTCAAGATTGCCAACCTTGCATTAGTAATTCAGTAATTTGCTGGGCGTTAACCCCTTCTCGAACCACAAAGCGCTCACCACACCAAAGCGGAGAAAAACCACTGTCGCCTTTAGTCTCTGCTTTTGCACGTAATGCCGTCATCGCAATCGATGCATATGGAAAGGGCGGCGCTTGCTCTGGCATCGCCCCTAACTCTTGCATCACTCTGTTGCGTATTCCTCGTGCTGGGCGACCAGAGAATAAGGTTGTCAATTCTGTTGAGTCTGGCTTAGCCGTTTTTAATACTTCACGATGTAAAGCACTTGTTGTCGCTTCTTCGCAAAGTAAATAAGCGCTCCCCACCTGCACAGCAGATACACCTAATGCTTGGTACTGAGCTACATCTTCAGCTGAGCAAATTCCACCTGCTGCAATAACCGGTATTTCAAGCTCTACACATTCTCGCACTAATTGCGCTGTGGTTGGTTGCAGCGATAAATCCATCGATAAAAAATGACCTCGGTGACCACCAGCTTCAATCCCTTGTGCAATAACCGCATCGGCACCATTTGCTTGTAACCAGCGCGCTTCGTCAAGCGTTGTGGCTGATGAAAGAACAGCCCCGCCCCACGCTTTAATCTGAGAAACAATCTCTTTACTGGGCAGACCAAAATGAAAACTCACAACAGCGGGCTTATAAGGCGCGATAATATCGATCACTTGTTGATTAATTGGCTGGCGTGAAGCGTTACGGGTAAATTGTGAGGCATCGACAGCAAACTCATCAAAATAAGGCTCAAGCACATTATGCCAAGCAGTTTGCTGAGCCAGTGTATAGTCAGGTGTTTGATGACAAAAGAAATTAAGATTGTACGGCTTATCCGTATGCTGACTAATGTAATCAAGCTCTGAGACAAGTTGCTCAGCCGATAGCATAGCGCAAGGTAACGAGCCAAGCCCCCCTGCTTCACACACAGCCACTGTCAGTTTGGCATTTTGCACACCTGCCATCGGCGCTTGAATAATCGCAAGCTCGGTATTTAACACAGAATTTATCATTACGTATTCCTTGTAAGTTTTGCAGCCTGTTGCAGTTTTTACAGAAAAAGAGTGCCTAGCTAATATTAAGTTAAAATAAAAGTCAATTAAATCAGATAGCTAGGATATCGAAAATTAGGTATTAGCCTTGCAAACCTTTTCCTACAATTTTGTAAGGAGATAATGATGACTGATACTGTTACTACAATCAATCCAGCCAATGAGCAAACCTTAAATACGTATAATTTATTATCATTGCAACAAGCACAGAGTGAAGTTGACCAATGTCATCAAGCTTTTTTAAAGTGGCGCACAACATCCCATGAACAGCGCGCTAAATTACTCAATCAACTTGCACAAGTGATTGAGTCTAATCAACAAGAATTAGCGCAATTGATGACCGATGAAATGGGCAAGTTATATCAGCAAGGCCTACAAGAAGTTGAATTATGCGCTGCAATTTGTCGCTATACCGCAGAACAAGGGCCAAAAGTGCTTGCTGATGAAAAACGAGATATGCAAGACGGCCGTGCAATTATTAGCTACCAACCAATCGGTGTCGTTTTAGGTATCCAACCTTGGAACTTCCCGCTTTATCAAGTCATTCGCTACGCTTGCGCGAATATCATGGCGGGCAATACTACAGTGCTAAAACATGCTGGTAATGTATTTGGCATGGCTGAAAAAATTGAGCAGTTATTTACTCAAGCAGGCTTTGATGACTATTGCTTTAAAAACTTACTGATTGACGGAAAAACCGCAAGCAAACTGATTGAGCACTCAGCTATTCGAGGTGTGACATTTACTGGTAGCGACGAAACAGGCAAAAAAGTTGCTGAGCTTGCAGGTAAACAGGTTAAGAAAACGGTACTTGAGCTTGGTAGTAACGATGCCTATGTTGTACTTGATGATGCTGACTTAAATACGGCGATTACCGCATGTACACAAGGGCGTTTGATCAATAACGGGCAAACCTGTGTTGCCGCAAAACGCTTTATTGTGGTTGATGCTTTATACGATGATTTTAAAGCCTTAATTAAAGATCAATTTGAACAAGTTGTTCTTGGTGACCCGAATGATGAAAAAACCACGCTCGGTCCAATGGCCCGTAAAGATTTGCGCGATAAACTTCATCAGCAAGTGACTGATTCAGTCAATGCAGGTGCGAGCATTGTTACTGGCGGTAAAGTTGCTGAGCACACAGGCTTTTATTACACCCCGACTCTACTTGAAAACATTAAACCGGGCATGCCCGCCTATGATGATGAATTATTTGGACCTGTAGCATCGCTTATCAGGGCAAAAGATAATGATGAGGCAATGCAAATTGCTAATGACTCTCGCTATGGTCTTGGTGGCGGTATTTTCTCAAAAGACGAACAAGCAGCTATTGAGCTTGCAAAGCATCATTTTGATACCGGTATGGTGAATATTAATGGTTATGGCCTTGCGCAACCGAACTTACCATTTGGTGGTGTAAAAGACAGTGGCTATGGTCGTGAACACGGCGGCTTTGGGCTACGTGAATTTGTTAATATCAAAACCATTATGGTCAACGACTAACCACAAAGAAAGGGCTCATTAGAGCCCTTTCTTATATCTAATTGTCCGCCCTGAATAAGGTTATCACTTGTTAAACATTGGCACTTGCTGCTTAGACGCTGCTGGCATTTTTAACTCATCCACTGCTTTTTCTTTATCAATCTGCTCTTGTTGTTTTTGATTGTCAGAATCGGGGTTATAAACAAGTTCAGTAAGTAGTGCAAAATGGTCTGAGCCATATTTTGCCAAACGCTCAATACGCTTAACGCTAAACTCATTACTATGAAAAAGGTGATCAAGCGGCCAGCGCATAAAGAAATAACTGGCATGAAACGTATTAAAAAAGCCGCGACCTTTGCGTGGGTCTAACAAACCACTAATACGCATAAACAAGCGGGTACTCCGCGACCAAGCAACATCATTTAGATCACCGGCAACAATACAAGGTCGCTGTCTGTTTTTAAGTGCTTTAGCTAAAATTATCAGCTCAGTATCACGCGGTCGTGAGCTGTCTTCTTCTGTGGGGCTCGGGGGAGCAGGATGAATAAAGTGCCCTTGTACTTCTACGCCATCTGCATCTTCAAACAAAATATGAATTGAGGGGATGTCGCTTTCTATAAGCTCACAAACTTGCTGTTGTTTAATTTTAAACTTGCTGTACAAGTGCATGCCATAACGATTATCTTTTGGGCAGTAGACACGATATGGGTACTCTTTTTCTAAACTGCTCAGTTTATTTTGCCAAGTTTGATCAGACTCTAACGTAATGAGGAAATCAGGTTGGTGCGTTTTGACTAAGCCAATTAGTTTGGCATATTCGGTGTTCGACATCAGTACATTTGCCGACATAATACGAATACTGTGCTTATCGCTTTTATTGCTTGAGGCAACTTCCTTATTAGCTAGTCTTGTGTAAGGATAAATCCAGCCAACTTGTAAAAGCAGCACGATGATACTCGCCAGAGCACAACCAATATAAAGCATTGATCCCGTACGACTGATTAAATAGCTTGCAGCAATTAAACTCGCACAAGCAAGGTAAACCACTTGCAAGCGTACAAAGTCACAACTGCGAATTAAATAATGTTGGGAATATGAAAATGGCAAGATTGAGACCACTAGCAGCATGGCCAATAGTGAACTCAATCCATAAGTCATGATCGATTCAAGCAAAATTAGCGACTCAAAATAGAAATAATTTCTCGGGTATCTTCCACTAAACGCACGACAGTATCGTCTACTTGAATTGAAATTAGACCATCTCTGTCTCGTGATTTAATCACTTTACCGCGGCGGTAAATATCACGGTCAAGAATATCGCCTTTGCGTAATTTCTTCTGCCAACCGGGTGGTAAATCACCACCATTATCAAGCTTCTTTTCAAGGCCAGGTGGCAGACTTTTACCTTTGTCCTTATCCTTGTCTTTTGCAAGTGCGCCAGCCGTCACTAGGCTTAAACCAATCACTGCAACTGTTAACAATGCTTTCATACGAGTGCTCCTTTTGTTAGTCCTAGTTAAGCGTAGCAAGTTTTTCTGAACTGGGTATGAAACAGCTAAAAAAAGCCGCTAAGCGGCTTTTGACAGAATTAACGATGGCGAGTAACGATTGATAGAATCTCTCGCGTATCGTGTACTAGATGAATAAGGCGGTCGTCGATTTCGATGGCAATAATACCATTTCGGTCGCGACGTTTAATCACTCGCCCATGACGATATATATCTCGGTCAAGAATATCACCATGATGATAACGCTTATACCAACCTGGTGGTAAGCCACCACCATGCCCTACTTTTTTGTATAAACCGGGTGGTAAATCACGGTAGCTGTAATGGTCGTATCTATCGTAACGATCATATCTGTCATGATGGTGATGCTTGTGATGTTTTTTATGCTTGTGGTGTTTTTTGTGCTTTTTGCGTTCGTGTTTTTGTTCGTATCTATCATGGTCACGATCATGTTTCGCGTTTGCTTCCATAGGTATCAAACTCAAACCTAAAACGGCAACTGAGATAGTAAGTAATTTATTCATAATAGAGACCCTCAACGTTTGCTCTTGGTAAAAAGCCTAACGTTTTAGCCTGAATCATAGATGAAGGGTTACAATTTAAAAACTTAACTACTTATATACCCAAACCACCTCAAGATGCGAGTTTCAGTTGGAATTAAAAGCGATTTAGGCAAGGCATTGATTGCAAGTAATAGTGGTTCTATTGTTAAAATCAATAACGCAGTATAAATCGCTTTTAAACCAACCCTTTGGGCGCTTCACAGGCACTTACTCTCA